>CBDUTX010000147.1:0-5888 GCA_965370235.1 uncultured Desulfuromonadaceae bacterium
AAACAGAATCTTGAATATATTGTATTTAAAAAGATATTAGAAGGACTTCTGGAAAATGCTAAAGTTGAACTTAATGAAAATAAATTTTGGTCTCTTTCAGGAGAAAGTTTCCATATCAATAAAGATCTTGAAAAACAAATAATATTCATATCTGAATATCTCAAATCTTGCCAAATGCAGAAACCTTCGGTGAATGATCTTGAAGAAAAAGCTTCAAAGAGAGGATTAAAAAAGAAGGATTTGGATCAGATTTATAAATATCTCATATCGAGAAAAGAGATTTACAGAATTGAAGATACTTATATTCATTCAAGTATTGTCGATTCCTGCAGAGATATTCTTATTAAAACTCTATCAAAAGATAAAAACGGAATTACCGTAGCTCAATTTCGTGATCTTATACAAGGTAACAGAAAGATATGTCTATTACTTTTAAATCAATATGATTCGGAAAAATTGACACTGAGAAAAGGTGATCTAAGATTTCTGAATTAAATAAAATCATTAAAAGAGGAAATAAACAATGGATAAAAATATTATTGATGCAAGAGGTCAATTATGCCCAAAACCTCTGATTTTAACAAAAAAAGCATATAATAATAAAGATATTGAGGATAATTATACTATTCTTATCGACAATGAAACATCTAAAGAAAATGTTGAAAGATTTTTAAAGGATAATGAAATTAAATTTAGAACAGAAAAAAAGGATAAATATTTTCAGCTATATGTAACCAAACAGGATAATATTATTGGAACAGAACCGGAAAATTACTGTCCAACATCAGAAAGAAAAAATATTACAGGAAAACATGTGATCTGCTTTAAAAACGATAAAATGGGTTTTGGAGAAGAAGAGCTGGGAAAGATACTAATAAAGGGATTCATCAATACAATAAAAGAAGTGGAACCCTTACCGGAAAAAGTTATTTTTTATAACAAAGGAGTACAACTAATTCTTGAAGAATCAGGACTTCTTGATTCCTTGAAAGAGCTGGAAAATTCAGGAGTAAAGATTTTAGTTTGTGGGACATGTGCGGATTACTTTGGAATAAAGGATAAGATTAAAGTAGGTATTATATCAAATATGTATGATATTACTGAATCCCTTACAAAAGCTTCCCATGTTATAGTTCCGTAGGAATGACTGTGTTGAGAAAATCTATAAAATATTTTGACAATGGAGCAACTTCATTTCCCAAGCCCGAAGAAGTCTCAAAGGAGATCTCGAGATATCTCAATAATATAGGAGGACCCTATGGAAGAAGTTTTTACACAGGGGCTCAGGAAGTTTCAAGAGTTATTGAAGAGACGAGAGATCTTGTGGCAGAACTTATCAATACATCAAAATCTTCAAATATTATTTTCACATTAAATGCAACACATGCGATAAATACAGTGCTGAAAGGTTTTAATTACAAATACGGAAAAGTTGTAGTTTCTCCGCTTGAGCACAATGCTGTTATGAGACCTCTGATGAAATTGAGCAGGGAAAGAAATATAGAGATATTATTTTTTCCTGCAGATGATGATGGAAGAATTGACATTGACAGGATCGATGAAAGTGTTAAGAGAGAAACAGACCTTGTTATTGTAAATCATGTAAGTAATGTAAATGGTGTCATTCAGCCCATTGAAGAGATTAAAAAGAAAATAGGGGAGATACCATTGCTTGTCGACACCGCACAATCACTGGGATATTTAAAAATTGAAGCAGATACAACAGGTATTGATTATATTGCCTTCACAGGACATAAGGGTTTGCTCGGTCCTACAGGAGTTGGTGGTCTTTTTTTAAAGGAAGGAAAATCCTTAAATTCCTTATATGAAGGTGGAACCGGAAGTAAGTCTGAAAAAACAGAAATGCCTGATTTTTTGCCGGATAAATTTGAAGCCGGTACTCCAAACATTGCCGGATTATTCGGTTTGAAAGCTGCTTTGAATAACAGACCATGTTGTTCTCATTCAGATGAGGATTTTATAAATTTAATTAGAGAAGTTAAAAAAATTCCAGGCATTAAAATCTATTGTTCTTTTTGTGAAAAATATCAGGGAAATCTTTTTTCAATCACAGCAGAGAAAATGGATTGTTCAGATCTCGCACTTATTTTATTCGAGAAATATGGACTGGAGACAAGAGTTGGTCTTCACTGTGCTCCGGTGGCTCATAAACATATCGGAACTTTTCCCGATGGAAGTGTCAGAATAAGTCCTTCTGTTTATCATACAAAAGAAGATTTTAATTATTTATTGGATTCACTCAGGGATCTTTAAATTTATGTTATATCTTTTCAAATCCACTCATAAAGTTATCAAAGCAGAAAAATTATTTAAAAAGAATAATATTTATTATAAAATAATACCTGTTCCAAAATCAATTTCATCAGAATGTGGTATGGCTATTGAAATTGAAAGTAAAGATGAAATCAATTGCAATAATATTCTAAAAGAAAATACCATTGAATTCGAGAAACATTAGGGTCGGGGCTTGCCACAACTTCGCTCAGGTAGCTACGTTGGGTTACAATCAAAGAGCTTCGTTAGGTTTTGCTCTAAGGCTATGTCGGACTTTGCATTTTTAATATTTTTTACTTAGTACTTGAACTATTGCTATATACAAATGAATCCTGTGAAATTATAATAAAAAAAAATGAAAAATAAATTTGATCTTTTGACAACAGTCCAGCAGGGAGGATGCTCTGCAAAGCTACCTCCTCAGCTTTTAAACAGGGTACTTGATAAAATAGAATTTCAATCTGATAAAAATTTACTTGTTGATGCAAGTACACATGATGATGCGGCAGTCTGGAAATTAAATGAAGAAACTGCAATAATCTATACCACTGATTTTTTCCCACCTGTCTGTTCGGATCCTTATCAATTTGGTCAGATATCGGCAGCAAATGCACTAAGCGATATTTATGCTATGGGAGGAGAAGCTCTGACTGCCTTAAATATTGTTATGTTCCCTTCAGAGCGTATAGACATTTCTGTTCTGACAGAGATATTGAAAGGTGGCGCTGATAAAGCGGAAGAAGCAGGTATTATCATAGCCGGTGGTCATACTATAGATGATTTTCCTCCAAAATACGGACTTGCTGTTATAGGTAAAGTACATCCGAATAAAATTATTACAAATAAAAGAGCAAAAAAGTCGGATGTACTAATTCTGACAAAACCTATCGGAACTGCAACAATAATAGCTGGACATAGGATTGGAGAGGTTTCAGAAGATAACTACACAGTTGCTCTTGAAAGTATGAAACTTCTGAATAAAAAAGCATCGGAATTAATGCAGAAGTACAATGTTAAATGTGCAACCGATATCACAGGATTCAGTCTGATAGGGCATGCCCTTGAAGTTGCAAAGGCAAGTAATGTGACTATTAAAATTGAAACTGACAGAGTTCCTCTCTTAAAAGGTTCTTATGAGCTTACGGATATCGCTTGTATTCCGGGTGCTTCCTTCAGGAATTTAAAATATGTTGAAGACTATGTTACTTTTAAAGGAGACCTTGATTACAACCTGAAAATGCTGACACTTGATGCACAGACATCAGGAGGTTTACTTATCTGCTGTCCTGACAGTAACGTAGAAAACCTTCTATTTGAGTTAAAAAACAGTTTTTATCCTTATTCATCTATTATTGGGCAAGTTGTTGAGAAAAAAGGAGGTAAACAAAGCGATATAATTATTTATTGATTTTCTTTTGCATATCACAATTATTATAAATTTAAATATAATAAAAAAATGGAATGTTTATAATTTATTTAAGTATATAAATTAAAAGTATTTTAGCGTAGAAAAAGGAGTAAAAAATAATGAAAAAGGTGATTATTTCAACAACAATATTGTCATTTTTAATGATAACTTCTCTATTTGGGCAATATTATGACCAACCTTCGTATATATCAGTAACAGGTGATGCAAGTGTAGAAGTTGTTCCTGATGAAGTTATTATTACACTTGGCGTGGAGACATCAGATCTCGAGATGAATGTGGCAAAAGTCCAGAATGATGAGATTGTAAGAAAAGCTATCGAAATTTTTAAATCTTATGGAATAGATGAATGTGATATTCAAACAAATTATATGAATATTGAACCTAGATATGAAGATTACTATGAATATCAGGAATTTCTTGGATTTTTTGTCCAAAAGACCATTGTGATAACACTTAAAGATCTGTCAAAATTTGAAAAATTTATCTCTGATGTTCTCGACCAGGGCGTGAACTATGTACATGGTATTCAGTTCCAAACTTCAGAAGTTGAAAAATATAAGGAACAGGCAAGGTTGGAAGCAATTAAAAATGCAAGGGAAAAAGCACAGATGCTTGCACAGGCTCTCGATATGGAAATAGGATTACCTATCTCGGTTTATGAAAATCAGACAGGATGGTGGTCATGGAATAATAACTACTGGGGTTATTCCTGGTCTGAAATGTCATCTTGTGCAGGATATTGTTATGATTCATACGGACAAACAGAATCTCCCATGGCTCCCGGGCAGATAAGTATCAGTGCAAGTATTACGGTATCTTTTGAGCTTAAATAGGAATATTTACCACTGAGAGCACAGGTGAATACAATGATCAATTAACAATAAAAAAGTAATAAGTTTCAAATTGAAAGTTGTTGAGGAATGAGAGTAGAGGTTTATATACTGTTATTAGAAAAGCTGGAGTGAAATTCTCTGGTCTACTCAACATCTGCTATCTAATTAATTCTTGTACAACCTTTTTATACCCACCATCTGAAGCCCAATCAAGAGGGGTTTTTCCTTTATTATCTATAGAGTTTAAATATGCTCCTTCATAGATTAATTCTTGAACTATTTCCAGTAAGCCTCTACCTGATGCAATATGAAGAGGTGTAATATTATTTTCAGTAACAGCATTAACATCTGCACCAGCTTTGATTAATTCTTTTACTATATCCAGATTCCCAATCGCTAAACCTGAAGCTGTATGAAGGGGTGTGTAATTATTTTCAGTAACAGCATTAACATCAGCACCAGCTTTGATTAATTCTTGAACTATTTCCAAACTTCCCAAGCCAGAAGCAAAGTGCAAAGGGGTAATATTATTTTCAGCAACTGCATTAACATCAGCACCAGCTTTGATTAATTCTTGAACTACTCCTAAAAAATCCAATTCTAAATCCTGAATTGGATTAGGATGTGCAATTCCATAAACTATTGAAGCCATATGAAGCGGTGTAAACTCTTGCCAATTGTAAATATTCACATCGGCTCCAACTTTGATTAATTCTTGAACTACTTTTAAATTACCTTCAGAGGAAGCTAAATATAAAGATGTTTCTCCGGTGGAATTAACAGCATCTACATCAGCTCCTGCTTTGATTAATTCTTGTACTATGTTAAGATAACCTCTTAATGAAGCATGATGAAGAGGTGTAATATTTTGACGATTGTTAATTGCATTCACATCTGCACCTTCTCTAATTAAAAATTGTACTATTTCAAGATGATTATTCATTGATGATATATGAAGAATTGTTAATCTATTATCTTCAGCAGAATCTATATTTGCTCCATAATAAATTAACTGACGTACTATTTCCAACTCTCCATTTCTTGTTGCATCATAGATCGAATAATCAAAAGAATTTTCTATTGGGAAATCCCTTCTAACTGTGCAACTATTTATTGTAAAAATAAATATTAGAGATAATATTCTAAATATTGCTTTCAAAGGACCTCCAATTTTAAAAAACGGTATATTTTATTTAATTTTACTTTACTATTTAAATTTTTCAATTTAATTTATTCTTTCTTTAGTAATTCGTTTTTTTAAAACAAATATTAAAGTAGTTAAATTGATAGTCATACATTAATCAATAATAAAGTATTGTTATTTTTTATTA
>CBDUTX010000148.1:0-5887 GCA_965370235.1 uncultured Desulfuromonadaceae bacterium
ACCACTGAATTATCTTATTTCAATGCAGTTGCACAGAATTTGCTGGGATATTCATATTTAATGCTTGGAGATTTACCAAAAGCCGAATCCTTATTCCGGACTGCACTGTCTATTGACAGTTTATATGAGGAAGCGAGATATAATTTGGCTCTGTCTCTTTTCTCTCAGAGTAAATTTATGCAAACTGTCAATCTCCTGGTTAAATATAATAATTTGGGAGCAAATGAATATTATATTCTTGGAACGAGCATGGTTTCATATATGGATACTATTGAAATTAAAAATAGAATCGACGAAATTGAGAATTATTTTAATCTTGCTATGGAAGACACATCTACCGAAATAAGAGCATCATCACTTTATAATATTGGTCTTGTAAGATCATTATCGGGGGATCTGATTTTCGCACAGGAAATGTTTGAAAGGTCGTTAGAGATTGACAGCTTATCTTATCTTACATATTACAATATTGGTGTAGTTATGATGAAGCAGAATAAATACAGCGATGCCAAACATTATTTTACCGAAGCTATTGCTTTGGAACCAAGATTTGCCGATGCCTACACTAACAGGGCTGTGTGTGAAGAAAATCTTAGGGAAAGAGAGAATGCGAGACTGGATTATATAAGAGGAATGGAATTAAGAAAAGAATAAGGATAGTATCAGGATAGATAGATTGAAAACAAAAGTAATTTTTATAGCTATTCTTACAGTGTTTATTATGTCATGTGGATTAAAAGTATATTTTAACACTTTTTACAATGCTAAGAAATATTACTCTCAAGCTTTACATCTCAGGCAACAAGCTGCACTTCAAGGAAGAGATACAACTACTGTAGGTTTTACCGAACTTGATTCAGCTATCATAAGATGTGGTAAAATAATTCAAAACAATCCTACTTCAGCATTTATTGATGATGCTGTATTCATAATGGGTGATGCTTTCCTATTAAAAGGTGAATATCAAAATGCAATTAGAAAATTTGATGAATTAATAAGATTCTATCCAAACAGTCCGTTTTACTCTAAAGCGCTTGTAAAAATTGGTATAGCTTACATGTTGAGAGGAGATTATGAAGAAGCTTTAACTTCTTTTACACTGGCGAGATTTTCTGATGATAAAAGATCAAAAGAAGAAGCTTCCTATTTTGAGATAAAAACTTATGTTCTTTCTGAAGATTATAGCATGGCTTTGCAGAGAGCTTCTGAATTTAAAGAAGAATATACAAAGAGCTCATTTTTACTACTTGTATTACTTGAAGAAGCAGAAATTTTATTTAACCAGGAGAACTGGGAAGATCTTATGCTTTTGTATTCATTTATGCAGGATAAGATAGATGAAAGTAACTTAAGTGTTTACTATAAAACAACTTTACGATTTGCCCAGGCTTTAAAATACCTTCAGAGAACTGATGAAGCAATTGAAGTACTACTTGATCTGAGAAAGAATTTGACCACTGGTACTCAGGATGCTGAAGCAGCAATTGAACTTGCACTTTGTTATAGAACCGGGGATGAAATTGAAAAATCCCTGGGATTGCTCAATGATATTGTTCAGACATATAAAAATACTTCAGAGGCAGCAAAAGCTCTTTATTATTCCGGAGAAATATATGAGGAATATTACGGAGATCTGACAAAAGCAAAAGAAATATATGAACAGGCAAGATTGTCTAATCCTGATGAACTTACTTCCATGCTTGCAATGAACAGGTCATTGTCTCTTGATAGGATCATTGAATACAGTACAGCATTGGATACTGCATCAGGAACTAACTTATCAAATCTAAAATTTCTACTTGCTGAATTATACCTCTTTGAATTGAATGACACACTTGGTGCCCTTGAAGCCTATGAATTGTTCATCGATCAATATCCGACCTCTGAATACCAGGCAAAAGCTCTTCTCGTATATTCAAATATCTTATATGAAACCGGAGAGGTGTTCAAAGCTGAATCTCTATACAGAGTAGTGGCTGATAGATATCCCGGTACCGAGTACTACTACTATTCCATTCAGAAACTGAATTATGCGGACAGCAGCTACATTGAACACTAAAGTAAAGATTGCAGAAGATATTTTTTTGCTTTCTTTCAACTGTGTAATCAATACGGACATTATTCCCGGTCAGTTTTTTATGATAAAAAAATGTATTTCAGAATTTCAATTGAGACATCCTTTTTCAATTCATAGACAAACAGAAGAAGGATTTGAGATTCTTATCTCTGTTGTTGGAGATTTTACCAGGGATCTTTCAAAATTATCAAAAGGGGAAACGATAGATATTATCGGTCCTTCAGGGAATGGATATCTTCCTCCTGCGGGGAAAAAGATAATTGCTCTCGGTGGCGGTATAGGTGTTGCACCATTTGCGAATTTTGAAAAATTTACAGAAAATATTATATATGTAGTTGGATTTAAATCTTCTGATAAACTTGTAACCGTTAATTTGCCTGAGAGTAGAACTGTTATTTATACAGAAGACGGATCATCAGGCAAACTGGGATTTGTTACGGATTATCTGAAGTCTTTAAATGATTATGGAGGTATAATATTTTCATGCGGTCCTGAGAAGATGTTGAGTAAAACTGCAGAAATTGCCCGATCTAATGGATTAAAAGCTTATTTTTCTCTTGAATCATATATGGTTTGTGGCGTCGGTGCTTGTTCGGGATGTGTTTCTCCTCTTCTTAAAGACTACAGAAAAGTCTGCAAAGACGGTCCTGTATTTCCTTTGGGTGATATGAAATGAAAGATATATCATTTGATCTTGACGGATTAAAATTAAAATCACCAATTATGCTGTCATCAGGAATAATTGGTATGGGTTTGGAATACAGAGAGTTGATTGATTTTGACTATGTTGGTGCCATTATTACAAAAGCTCTTTCTCCGAAACCGAGAAAAGGCAATATTCCCCCAAGACTATTTGAAACTCCGGGAGGATTATTGAATTCAATTGGACTTGAAAATCCAGGGCTTGAGGTATTCAAAAAAGAACTCCTGCCCGAGATAAATGAACTTCCTGTTGAAATTGTTGTAAATGTAGCATGTGATTGTATTGAAGATTACATCACAGTTGTTCAGGAGTTAAGTGATGAAGAAAGCATCTCTGCTTTTGAGATAAATATTAGCTGTCCGAATGTAAAGAAAAATGGATTGATTTTTCAAAGAGACAGAAAGACCACAGAGAAACTTGTAGTAGAAGTTAAAAAACATTCATCAAAGCTACTTTTTTTAAAACTTGGCGCATTTGGATATGATTTCCTCGATATCGGCAGAATTGCCGGAGATAACGGGTTCAATGCAATTTCCCTTGTCAATACTTATCCTGCAATGGCTTTTGATATTGAAAAAAAAGATTTTGTTCTTGGTAATAGGACGGGTGGGCTAAGCGGACCTGCAATTAAACCAATGGCTGTTTGGGCGGTTTACATGATGAGAAAATGCACCGATCTGCCAATTATCGGAGGTGGAGGAATTGTAAATTATAAAGATGCACTGGAGTTCTTTTATGCGGGGGCTCAAGTCATCAGTCTTGGGACAGTTCTTTTTTCAGAACCATATGCCCCTAAAAAAATCTCAGAAGGACTGTGCTTGTATCTCGATAAATTGAACTTGAATACTATATCGGATTTAAAAAATATTATACCGAGGTAGAGGACTTATGAAGTATTTAATATTATTTTTATTTATGTTCTGTGGTTGTTCATCACCAATATTCTTTACTAACACTGACTTTTCGTTTGATTATTCTAAAACCAATTATATTCAGGAAAACAGAAATGAGAACATACCAGCAAATAATGAAAGTCCTAGCATTTTACCGGTCAGGCAGAAATATGAAGGAGATGCAACATATTATGGTGCTGCTTTTCATGGCAGAACTACAGCAAGTGGTGAAACTTACAATATGTATGCTTTAACTGCTGCTCATAGAACACTTCCCTTTGGTACATTGGTCACTGTGACAAATATTAAAAATGGTAAATCTGTTACAGTAAGGATAAATGACAGGGGTCCTGTTGACGTGGACATCATAATAGACCTCAGTTATGAAGCAGCGAGGAGAATTGATCTTCTGTCCAGAGGAAAAGTTAAAATGGAGGTTCATTGATGATTGAATTTATTTTTCCTCTTGATTTCTATTCTACCGAAACAGCTTATAAATGGGGAGAAGATATAGGAGATGAAGTTGATGTTTTTAAAATTGGGTTTCAACTTTTCTCTGCAGGAGGACCTGATGTAGTTAAACATTACACAGAGAGAGGAAAAGAAGTTTTTCTCGATTTGAAATTTTGTGACATTCCAAATACTGTTGAAAGAGCTTCGAGAATGGTTGCAGACCTTGGAGTAAAATATCTGACTATTCATTCCACCGGTGGAGAAGAGATGATTACAGGTGCAAAAAAAGCTGTTGAAGGATATAATACAAAGATACTCGCTGTAACTTTGTTGACGAGTATCGATAGATCTCAGTATGATAAAATATTCGGGAAATTTAAAAATATGGATGATTATATATTATTTCTGGCAAAATTATCCTATGATTCAGGAGCTGATGGAGTGATATGTTCAGTAGGAGAAGCAGAATTAATAAGAGGAAGTTTGCCCGATGATTTTTTAATAATAACTCCTGGTATTAGAATAACTTATGCATCTGATGATCAGAAAAGGGTTTTCACTCCTCAGTCAGCAAAAAATGCAGGAGTGAATGGAATTGTAATGGGAAGACCTGTAATTGAATCTGATAATCCTCTGGAATTTATCAGACGAGTAAAAACCATGTTAAGGGGAAGTGATGATACTCTCGCAAGATGAAATAGAGAGAATACTGAAAGATCTTGGTGTTTTGAAGAAAGGGCATTATTTATTGGCATCAGGCAGGCATTCTTCGTTCTATTTTGAAAAATTCAGAATACTTGAGGAACCTGAATATGCTTCTTTACTTCTTTCACATCTTTTAAGTGTTTTATTCGAACAGGTTGATTGTCAATTTGATAAAGTCTGTGGTCCTGCTACAGGAGGGATGTTTCTTGCATTTGAGATAGGAAGAAAACTTGGTTTACCTGCAATTTATCTCGAGAAGAAAAACGGTGGTTTTTCATTGTTAAGGGGGATGAAGGTTAATCCTGGTGAGAAGATATTAATTGTTGATGATGTACTTACGACCGGTAAATCGATATTCAATTCGGTAGATTTAATTGAAAAATTAAAAGGAAATGTTCAAGCTCTTGCAGTTATGATAGACAGAAGGAAAAAGATGGACGAGGAAAGAAAGATAGTTTCCGTTTTTAGAAGCGAGGGAGAAGATTATGCAAGGGAAAATTGCCCTCTTTGTTTAAAAAATATTCCTCTGGTCGATCCTAAGACAGGGAAAGAGATTTAAAGGAGGATTATATGTCCGGACATTCCAAATGGAGTACAATAAAGAGAAAAAAAGGAAAGCTTGATGCAAAAAGAGGTAAGCTCTTTACGAAGCTTATCAGGGAAATTACTGTGGCGGCGAAACAGGGCGGAGGTGATCTCGAAGGAAATCCAAGGTTGAGAACAGCTATTCAGGAAGCTAAAATTGCAAATATGCCTAATGATAATATTGAACGGGCTATAAAAAAAGGAACCGGGGATCTTCCAGGAGTTTCATATGATGAGGTCAGCTATGAGGGTTATGGTCCTGGAGGAGTAGCAGTTCTTGTAGACTGTCTGACCGATAATAAAAACAGAACAACCTCTGAATTAAAACATGTTTTTTCGAAGAACAACGGAAGTATAGGTTCACCGGGATGTGTTTCCTGGATGTTTGACAAGAAAGGCTTTATCAGTATTGAAGGGAAACCCCAGGATGAAGATAAGATAATGGAAATTAATGTCGGAACAATCATTGTT
>CBDUTX010000149.1:0-5864 GCA_965370235.1 uncultured Desulfuromonadaceae bacterium
ATCGGTAGGGTACCATCTGTGAGGTGGTTCTACAGGATCTGTGACTTTTTTTGAACATGAGAAAATTGAGAATAAAAGAATGAACAGTATGATCAATGATAAATATCTTTTCATTTTTTCCTCCAATTAAATTTATTATTTATTCAGATAGAAATCAGATAGAAATATTATACTATCTCCAATATTGACATTGCTACTGTCAAACCAACCTCTGTTTACCTCAAGAGCATATAATGCCCTGAATGTTGATTTCACAGTTGATTCAGAATACGGTACAAGTTGTTGAATTTCCCTGATTGCTCTTCTTGAATCAATAAATGCTATATCAAGAGGAATTTTAGTATTTTTCATCCAAAAAGACAACACCTGAGGATATTCAAAAATAAATAACATACCGCTGTCTTCACTTAAAGAATTTCTGTACATCAATCCTCTTGTTCTGTTTTCCATTGAAGAAGCTATTTCAACATTCAGTGTTTCTTCTCCGATCAATATTTTTCTCGATTTAACTTCATCCTTATCACCATAGTAAATCTCTCTCTCTGTTGATATTTCGGTTTTTTCGGTTGTATTGTTAAAACAACCAACAAAAATCAATAGAAAAAGTAATAATTTAATTATCTCTTTTTTTCTTCTGTATAACAAGCACATCCAGTAAAATTCCTTCGCTCAACCAGCCTTCATCTATTAATATTTTTCCAAGTTTTTTCTTTTCCCCGTAGGTTTTTATAACATCCTGAATATTAAGAGCTTTTTCAAGTAATTCATCTGTAATATATCCCTGCTCAAGTAAAATTTCACCTAATAAAATAGAAGACATATCAATTCCTATGAACCATATCCGAGTTTTTTAATTGTATCAGATTTTTTTCTCCATTTCTCCATCACTTTTACATAGAGTTCAAGATATACATCATGAGAAAGAAATTTTTCGATTTTCACACGCGATTGTGTTCCCAACCTCTTCAACGCTATTCCTTTTGCTCCAATCACTATCGATTTCTGTGATTTACTTTCAACATATATAATTGCTTTTATATAATACTTTCCCCTGTCCCTTTCAACAAAATCTTCAACAACAACAGATATTGCATAAGGTATTTCCTCGTGGAAATTATCAAATGCAATTTCACGGATTATCTCGGCTACATAGAATCTCTCGTTTCTATCGGTTAATGCTCCACTGTCAAAATATCTTGGTCCTTCAGGAAGATTATTTACAATAATTTCCTTTAATTTATCTAGGTTGATTTTTTTCAATGCAGATAAAAGGAGAATATCTTTGAATTTGAAAACATCTTTCCAGAAATCAACAATAGGAAGTAGTTTTTTTTTATCTTTTTCAAGATCAATTTTATTGATGCAGAGAATTACAGGACGTTTAAATTTATCAAGAAATTTCATATCTTCGTCAGGTATTTTAGGTTCTACTAATAAAACTACAATATCACAATTATTTACTGATTTTTTCACTTCATTCATCATGACATTTTGAAGCTTGTAATGAGGTTTCAGCATGCCTGGTGTATCTGTGAATATTATCTGATAATTACCTCCCTCGAGAATACCAAGTATCCTGTGCCTTGTCATCTGAGGTTTCCTTGAAACAGACGAAAGAGGAAAGTCTAAAATTGAGTTCAGAAGTGTTGACTTTCCAACATTTGGTTTTCCTATTATTGTTACATACCCACTTTTAAAATCTGTTTTTGTCATATGCTATAATCTCAAAATAATGTATAAGATGTCAAGTTATTGCACATATTTTGTGCAAAAATATTTTTTTTATAAATTAAACTTTTCTATAAACATTGTAATAATGTAATATAAAAAATATTCATCTTTGGCACGTAGATTGCTTTAGTATATTATAAATGATAATAAAAATAAAATAGGAGGATTTATGAAAATATCAGGAATTATATTCATAATTACTTTCTTTCTTTCTTCCTCTCTAATATCTCAGGGATTACCTGCAAGAATAAGCAGTATTTCCGGAGAGGTAATAATGAAAAGAGCAGTGTACA
The DNA here is from genome assembly GCA_965370235.1 of uncultured Desulfuromonadaceae bacterium. Classification (GTDB taxonomy): domain Bacteria; phylum SDB-A; class SDB-A; order SDB-A; family SDB-A; genus CBDUTX01. The sequence continues at coordinate 2,025 of CBDUTX010000149.1, forward strand.
CAGAGTCAGAATATGCAGCCATCAACCTTCCCGTTGAACCGGGTGATTCATTTAATGTTAAATCCGGATATGTAAATATTGATATTGAAGATGGATCTGTTATTCGAATAAACGATAATTCATTCTGTAAATTTTTGTTAGTTGGAAAATCAGGTGATAATAATGAAATTGCCACAAGGTTGTATGCTTATTCTGGGAGTTATGAATTATTCCCTGCTCCTGATGTCAACAATGAGAAAAGTTATATTGATCTTGAGACAAAAACAGCTATAGTCACCGCTTTCCCTGACGGTGTTATAAAAGTTAAGGTCTATGAAGATGGAAGTGTAATAATTGAAGTTATAAGCGGTTCAGGTGCATATAAAACTACTCTTGAAGAAAAAATGATATATGCAGGGGACATAGTTGAAATAAATCCTTCAGGTGTTGGCTCAATTGCACACAGAGAAATTCCTGCTTCCTCGACAACATCCAGGTACCAGAATTCGACTCACGAAAATGTTGAATATTCTTCACCAAGTCGCGCATATATACCTAAAAAACTATACAGTTCATCACGAACACTTGATGATAATGGTACCTGGGTTTACGTGTCATCTTATGGTTATTGCTGGAAACCTATAACAGTCATAGTTGAATGGAAACCTTATACTTATGGTCGATGGATTTGGACATCACGTTGGGGGTATATCTGGGTTTCCAGCGAACCATGGTGCTGGACAACATATCATTACGGATACTGGGTATGGAGTAAATATCACGGATGGATTTGGATGCCTGGTTCCACCTGGTGCAACTCCAGAGTAGTCTGGTCATGGGGAATTGGCTGGATTGGATGGTTCCCATACCCTCCCTACTACAGCTGGTGGCATTGGTATCCATATAACTGGTGGTGTTGTGCAACATGGAGTAGTTTCTATACTCCGCGCTACAGATATCACAATCCCAGATATGGTTATATTGGTGATAAACCAACCTATAGTTATGAAAGAATAACACCATCTGAGAGAATAGTAGCAAGAAATGAAGAAACACCCGGAGGTCCTATCTACGCTGTTAAACCGGAAATCAGGGAATTAGACAACAGGCTTACTGATGCTTCAAGAATATCTGAAACTGATATAAATGATAGAAGTGAAATACAACCTGTCAGAAGGCCTATTACAGATATATCCACAGAAGACAATACAAGAAGAATTGAAGAGATCTCTAACTCAAGAATAAATCCCATAAATCATAATAGCAGAAATCAGCAAGAAGAAAATGAAAGACCTACTATCACAGCACCTCGACCCAACAATAGAAATACACAGACAACCTCCCGCCCTGTTTATACAAAACCTGTTGAAAATAATTCAAGAAATGAAACTCCAGAAACCAGAACTACACCACCTCAGAATACCAGAACTAACCCTCCGACTACAAATAATCAAAATAATACCAGAACTAATCCCCCGACTACTAATAATCAAAATAACAACACCAGAACTAATCCTCCTCAGAGACAGAACCCTCCACAGAGAAATAATCCTCCCGTTAATAATAACAACAATGAAGAAGAGGACAGAAATAATACTAATCCCCGTCCTTCAAGAGAAAGAAGACCATAGAGAAAAATAGAATATTGGGGACATATCTCCCCAATATTCCTTGATAAATTCCTTATAAACACATATATATAATATTCATATTCCATGCCGGTAATGAAAATGACTTTAAAGAAAATATTATTAACTTCAATTATAGTTTCCATTTTTTGGGCTGTAGTTTTCTATGGTTTTATCTTTGATGACCTTTACATATCCTGCAGATATGCACTGAATTTGATCAATGGTAATGGGCTTGTATTCAATTATGGAGAAAGAGTTGAGGGATATACAAATTTTCTCTGGACTATGATCTCATCTTTATTTGTAAAACTTCCACTGGATCCATCAATTCCATTAAAATTCATATCAATTTTATTTGGTTTTTTCTCTGTTGTTCTGACAATTCTAATTGCAAAGAGACACTGGAACAACAGAAATAAAACCTTTTTTATAATGCTGCTTATGTTGACATCCCCATACTTTGTTATCTGGACACAACCCGGAATGGAGACTTCTTTATTCACATTCTTTGGAGTTCTCAGCCTTTTCTTTCTAATTAAAAACAATCTCTCTCTTTCTCTTTTCTCAGCTTTAAGCGCAACTCTGACAAGACCGGAAGGTATAATATTTTTTGCAGCAATAGTGATTTCAGTAATTTTTAACAGAGGGAAAAAGGGGATCAAATATCTTATACAAATGTCAATACTACCTTTAATACTATTGTTTATTTACCATATCTGGAGAATTACATACTATGGAGATATTTTCCCAAATACATACTATGTTAAATTATCCGGAGGTTTGATGCGTATCAATGCCCTTTCAAATATGATACCAATTGGTCTTCTCCTTGGAGGAACATTTTACTTCCTCTTTTTTGTATTTACCAACAGAAAGAAAAATATTCTTAATACATTTTCATTAACTGTATCATGGCTTTTTCTGATATATGCTGTTACAGGAACACCTGATTTCTTCACGACATTCAGATTATTCACACCTGCTATGCCTTTTATCTTTTTATCGGCAATTGACAACATCAATCTTGAAAAAAAACATATAAAGATTCCAATTCTGACAATAATATTTATAAATATTTTGACAATTCTCTTTATTGCATTTTTCTTCTCTCAGATGAAATTTTCACTTTTCAGATCCCATGGGAAAATTGCCTCAATACTCTCTGCAAGAGCTGATTCAGGTGATATAGTTCTTTCACAGGAGATGGGACTTATTCCTTACAATAATCCAGACCTGTACTTTTTCGATGTCATAGGACTTGTAACTGAAGAAGTATCCATGAAATTATATGAAGAAGGAATGAACCCGTACACAATGTACTATATATCACTTTCAGAGCAGGGTCATAGAAGAGTTACAAATCTTAAAGTCGAGATGAGAGAGATGTTCTTTAAAGTTGATCCCGACTGGATAATAACCGTTGCATATCCACCATGGGATCTCGGTGGGAAACTTGAAAATAATTATCGAACTGAACAGGGGAAAAATACTCTTTTGAATTATACTAAGGGCAACATCTTTTTTTATGATATGATGCAGGATCCAAGATTTAATGAGAGATATGAATTATACGGTATTTATCCTGCTCATAGAATTTACTATCTTTTTCTATTCCATAGAAAAAGTCAATGAGCAATGAACAATGAGCAATTATCAATTCCCAGCACCACCCAATCCAATAATATCTAACCATAAAAAGCACTGAGAAGGATAGATAACATAGAGAGAAGAAAAAATGATAAAATCTTTTATTGAAATAATGTAAAAAAATAATACAACTGAATATCGAACATCTTCAAAACAAGTATTAACAGAAATTAATTGACAATTCGACAGAGCAGTAATATATATTTACAAATTGGAGAGCTAGTCTAATTGGTAAGGCACCGGACTTGAAATCCGGCGGAGGGTTAAACCTCTTGGGGGTTCGAGTCCCCCGCTCTCCGCCAGACTTCGCTTCTACTATCTCACTTCGTTCGCAGGAAGCTTTGTCTGGTTAAATTATATAATTGGAGAGGTTGCCGAGTGGCTTAAGGCACAGGTTTGCTAAACCTGCGTAGGGGAAACTCTACCGAGGGTTCGAATCCCTCCCTCTCCGAGAAAATTCCTGTTTTTGAGGAGATAAAAGTGCCAGACTTCGCTTCTTCTGTCTCATTTCATTCGCAGGAAGCTATATCTGGTTAAAGAAAATGACTTCGCTTCTTCTGTCTCATTTCATTCGCAGGAAGCT
>CBDUTX010000150.1:0-5832 GCA_965370235.1 uncultured Desulfuromonadaceae bacterium
AATATATCAATCTCCTGCAGGAGTAGGAATGATCTTTAATATGTCAAAGATCAGAATAAATGATGTAAACATAAATAATAATCAGATGCATACTATTATAATACCTGAGATATACGGACCTGCTGAACCGGGAAAACCGAACTTTCCGAGGATAAGCAGACTTATAGCAATACCGCAGGGATCTAATGTTTTTGTCAATATTACCGGAAGCAGAAAGAGGATTTTTAAAAACATTACTCCTTCTCCTGCTCCTGAGTCAATTCCATATAATCCTGCTAATCCAATAATATATAAACCTGATTCTTCTGTTTATTTTGGATATTCTGTATATCCGGAGGAGATAATCCATATATCAGAAACATTTAAGATAAGAGGAGTAGATGTAGTACAGATAACACTTGAACCATTTCAGTGGGATCCAAAGACTAAGGATCTGACTGTATATACAAATGTTTCATTTCAGGTCAGTTTTACTGGGGGAACAAGTCATATTGGAGAAGACAGGCTGAGAAGCAGGTTCTGGGACAGGATATTGCAGTGTAATATTGTAAATTATCAGAGTTTAATTGAGATAGATTATTCAAAAAGATCCACCGAAGCAGCGATAGCACTTTCAGAAGAATATCCTTATGGAGCTGAGTTTGTTATTATAGTTCCTGATGATTCAGTTTTTCTTGCATGGGCTGATAGTATAAAAAAATTAAGGATTGAAGAAGGAATTATTACAGAAGTTTATACATTATCGGAAATTGGGACTACTTTTGATCAGATAGAGACCTGGATAGATTATGCATATTATTCATGGAATATACCTCCTGAAGGGATATTGCTACTTGCTGATTATAATGATATTAATTTTTCAAATGGTATAACTTCAAAGACATTTGATATAAATGATCATGGTTTTAGAACATGGGCATCTGATAACTACTATGCAGATGTTGACATGGATAGATTTCCTGATATAGCAGTAAGTAGGATACCTGTAAGGAACAGGGAAGATCTTGAAAATGTAATTGGAAAACTTTTGAGATATGAGAAAAACCCGACAGATAACTCATATTTTTATAATCATGTTCTTGTCTCAGGAAACTTTCAATATGATACAATATTAAAACAAAATTTTGATCATCATGTAATATCTGAAATCACTAAAGGTTTTTATGAAGAAGAATTAAATAAAGAAGTTATAAGATTATATCATTCAGGTCATAACAATGGTCCACCATATCAATATTTAGAACCGGGAGATCCATGGACATCAAAAGGATATGACCCATTACCGGGTCGTATCTATTATTTTAGTTCTTTGGGATATATTGATACATGTATGACAGAAGATTTTATTTACTCGGATATTTGGGAGAAATCGGCGTCAGATATAAACGATACAATTAATTCCGGATGTTGTATGGTTTATAATCATGGGCATGGAGGTGTAGATTGGTATCCTTCCCCAGCACACTGGTCTCAACCAAGATATGAGGTTTCTGATCTCTACAGTCTGAATAATTATGATGAACTACCATATGTATATGCACTTGGTTGCTGGGTTGGTAAATTCGACGATGTGTTTTTTCATCATGCAGAAACCTTTTTACTATTACATGGAGATACAATAACCGGTCAGGGAAGGGGTTGTATAGGAAATACTGCTGCTTCTTATTCCTGGGGTGGTAGTAGTTCCCATTTTCATGGTTATCTGGATTATTTATGGAAGAACTTCGATCCTCAGTATCCTTTTTTTGAACTGACAAATGATACATTTCATGAAGCAATGCCAGGATTTGCTCTTGTTTCCGGGAAATATTATGCTGCTAACAGGAATAGTAATTGGGGATATGGAAATGAAATTGAAAAATTCCATCATTTTGGAGATCCATATCTGAGGTTATACACAGAGGTTCCTCAACCATTTGGTGAAGATGATATTAAGCATTATACAACTATATCTGCAGGAGCTACTTATTTTACTGTACAATCACCTATAAACAGCTTTATGACATTAATCAATGAAGGAAGGATAATAGGAAGAGCATTAAGTTATGGTAATCCGGTTAATATTCCGATAGTTCCTCAGGAAGAAGGGACTGAAGTGGAGATTGTTGTTACAAAACAGAATTTCTACAGATATTACGATACTGTAAGTGTTATTACTACTACAGGTCCTTATGTAAGGTTTATAGAAATTGACACAATAACCGGAGGACATGGAGATGGACAGTTAAATCCCGAAGAGAAATATCAGTTAGTATTTGAATTTGCTAATTTTGGTAATTCATCAGCATCAGAACTATATTTTTATCTTAATTCAAATGATTCGAATATTGTTATAGGAAATGCCGAATACACACCAAGAAGTATTAGTGCTTATGATACGGCTTATATTACTTTTCCATGTTCCTTAAAGATCAATATTGAAGACAGACATGAAATACCTATAACACTTAAATACGGATACAACGGAAGTGATACTCTTGTAAATGATTTTGAACTGATGGTAAATTCTCCTGTAATTATAATAGAGCAGACATATACGGATACAAACATATATTATCCCGGAGATTCAATTATTGTTGGACTGAATTTAAAAACATCGGAACAGGAACTACTTATGAGAATATTTTTAATGTTAGTACTGAACATTCAATGATATCGACAATTGCTCTTGATAGTGTTTTTGATACACTTGTTTTTAATGAATATATGGATATTGACAGCTCGTATCAATTTATAATATCTCTTGAACCTGACTCATTCTGGATTATCAATTGTTCCCTTAATATTTTATGTGAAGTTGAAATAATAGCATCCGGTAATTGTACATGTTTTGATTCATTTACATTAAGGATTAAAAATCCTATAAAGTTAAGGGATGATTTTGAAGGAAGTGAAGGTATTTTCTGGTCAATTTCAGGAGATACTTGTTGGATGATAAGTACAAACAATCCTTTTTCAGGTATTCAATCAATGTATAATGGACTGTCTGACACATTGTATGGTAATAATATAACAGATGCCCGTATATATCCACGTTTAGGAAGAATTAAAGAGAATGAGAAATATGTACTGTCATTCTGGCACTATTATGATCTGCAGGAAGGATATGACGGTGTACAGCTTCAAATTAATTATGATACATCACTAACCTGTATAACTTGGATACCATTATATCCAGATGAAGGATACAGCGGTGTTTCTTATGGATATGGTGGTTTTACAAGCGGTGATTCAATTTATACAGGCAGAGATACAATATGGCATGAGCAGCACTGTGTTATAGATTCTTTTATTGGAGATATCAGTAAAGAAATCCCATATATTTGCTGGAGGTTTGGAAGTGATGATTCAATAGTAAAAGAGGGATATTATTTCGATGATGTACTTGTATTTAGATACAGAGTAGATGATGGAGAATATTCAGAAGCTTCAGAGGGGATAATTGAAGAGATCTACAGATATTCTCTTTCAAAGGCTTATCCGAATATTATCAGGAGCAGAGCAGTAATAACATATTCTATTGCAGAAGAAGTTGATGTTGAGTTAGTGATATATGATATTATTGGAAGGGAAGTGAGAGTACTTGTTGATGGATTTCAAAGACCAGGGAGATATAAGGTGGAATGGGATGGAAGGGATAATCATGGAGGGATTGTTTCATCGGGAACTTATTTCTACAGGATGACAGCAGGAGGATTTTCTGCCGGTGAGAAACTTGTTATTGTGAGATAATTTTTTATTATACAATAGCTTAAAACCTTTTAAATATTATTACTACAGATTTGTCCAACGAAGCTAAGAACGAAGTGAGAGTGTAGTTGGTCCACAGAAGAACACTTGCCTGTGGCAGGCAGGCATTTATGTATCAATATTTTTTCCATTCAAATATATAAAGAGATTTTCCATCTAATTGAAGATCAAATATTTGACCTGTTCCCATAGGAATGTTTGAATTACCGGATTGAGATCTTCCTGGTAAGATTGATCTTGAATTTCTATTGTTATTTTGATTGACAACATCCGGGATTTCAATTTTTGAAATTCTGATGAATTCGTCATCACTATAAATATTATTTTTTAAAAAGAAAATCTCCTCTTCTTTAAGTATTAAATAAATCTGAACATTTTTTGATGTACTATTCCATACATCCACTGAGAATTTATTAAATAGATCATTTCTATCTATATTTGAATATTTTTCAAATAATTCAACATTTCTGAGAATTTTGTCTAAGCTTTGACATTCACGATCTATATGTCTGTTTGATGGTGGTGGTTCTATTAATTTAAAAACAAAACAATCAATTAAAAACCATGATCCATAAAAATCGAGATTTTGGTTTATTCCTTCATAAGTTATGATAATACTGCCTGGTTTAATTTTATTTTCAATTTCATCTGTGATAGTATTTAATACTTTACCATGTAATTTAAGTTGTTCCATGCTATGAATTGATTTTGGTATACCCCAGATAATTGTGATTATTAAAATCACCGATGCAAACGAAAAGGACAATCTTTTTTTCTTTTTTTCAATAAATTTTAAGAGAGAGGTTGTTGATAATGTAAATATAAAAAACGTAGGAAGAAGGAATCTTGTCAACTGTGGATCTGGCTCCCAGAAATATGATATATATAGAAGAAAAATTGGTATAGATAGTAAAATAAATAATATTCCATTATTGCGTGCTTTTTTGTTTTTAATCATAAAAACGATTGCAATAAAACCCAGTATAATAAAAAACATATAACCTTCATTAATTAATATCATGTTAAAAGGAAGAAAGTGACTTATAAAATTGTTGAAGCTGAAAAGAGCTGGCATATCCGGAAGATTAAATCCTGTTTTCCAAAAAGCACCATAAGTATTATGATTTCTAATAAGTAATGTGATTATTGGAATAAATGCTCCTGATAAAAATAAAATAAATGATTTGATATTTATTTTTTTTTGAAACATATTTATCAGAATGAATATTTCAAATGCAATACAGAACAAAAATTCAGCATACCGGATAGTTGGAATAACTCCAATAAATAGACCTGATAAAAGAGCGAATAAGTAAGAATTTGTTTTTATCCACTTAAAAAGAAAGTACAGAGAAAATATTATGAAAAAGACAAGTGAAATATGTGAGTCTCCAAAAAGAGCATGTTCATTAAAAGAAGGATTAACAGCTATAATAATTAATGAATAAAGACCCCATTTATTACCAAATAAAAATCTGGATAAGAGAAAAAATCCAAATAAAACAATTGCTGCTAATATAGGATTGACTAGAAAAACTGTTTTTGGTGTAAAAATTGTATATACAAAAGCTAATATCAAGGGAAAACCCGGAGGGAATGTTGTAAAATATTGATTGAGCATTGAATAATGCCAATGAGGACCGATATACTGTAATATTGATTCAGGTTGTAAATAAGTTATCCCGCTTTCAGCAATCAATCTTGCCTGAACAAAATACCCATTTGCGTCCGGAGTCGTTATAGCAGGATGGAAGTAATGTAAAATGAATATTAAATAAAGAATACAAAAAATAAGAGCAGTAAATGAAAAAAGTATATTTTTTCTAAAATATTTTAATATTTGTCGTTTAAATTTCATCATAAATTTTTCAATAATTTTAAATTATTAGACGTAATTCATTAACAAAGGTTTATTTTATAAAATAAATTTTAAAATTATATAAAACTGATATTTGAATATTAAAAACATTATATCGAACATTTTGATATGATAATATTTTAAAAAATAAAATTATTAAAAAGGACAAATAAATGAAAAAATATGGAAGAGTTTTTGCTGAAGTTTATGATAAAAGATGGACT
>CBDUTX010000151.1:0-5805 GCA_965370235.1 uncultured Desulfuromonadaceae bacterium
GCTTTTAAAAATTTTGCACTGGTTGAAGGATATTTATCCATTATTGATTCTAAATATTCACGTTTAAAAATCAAAGTTTTACATTTACTTAAAGACTTCACGGTAGCACTTCTCGGATGTTCTGTAAGAAGAGACATATCCCCGACAAAACCACCAGGACCTAATTTTGCAAGAACAAGTAAAGTATCCTCTCTTTTCAGTATTACCTGGACTTCTCCTTCTACAATGATGTACATCTCATGACCAATATTACTTTCTTCAACAATAGTCTCCCCTTCATTAAAATCCTTTTCATCCAGTTGTTGAGAAATCATATCTATTTCAGCTTCTGATAGATATTTAAATATTGAAATATCTTTAAGTACATCAAATTTCATTTTTCCTCCTATTAAATTGGGTCGCGTGGGAGTCGAACCCACGACCCCCTGCTTAAAAGGCAGGTGCTCTACCGGTTGAGCTAGCGACCCTTATTTAAAAATATATACTTATAATATTAAATCATCAATCATGTCAAGATAAGATAATATAGAATTTAATTTTTAATTATAAAGAAATAATTTGTTTTTGTCATTAATTTTAATATTTTTTCAATAAATTATAAACCAAAAATTGATTTATCAGTCAAATATTAAAAATAACAAAAAGGAGGAAAGGATGAAAAAAATAATTCTATCAATTTTTGTGATCCTTATGACAGTCTCTCTTTTCTCTCAACCTCATCAAAACAGACCTGAAGTACCTCAACAACAAGGAAATCAGCATAGAGGGAATATCTTTCAATTGATGAGAAGTTTGGAACTGACTGAACAACAGCAAGATGAAATCAAATCAATCTTTGAATATCATAAGGAAAAAAACAAGACATTGATTGAAAATATGCAGACCTTAAGAGAAGAAATCAAGGATATGATAGTCAATGTTTCAAGCAGTAGTGAAATCAAATCATTAATAAGGCAGATGACAGAATTACAGGGTGAGATAGCTGTTGACAGAGTCGATCTTGCATTTGAGATCAGGAATGTATTTACATATGAACAGTTAGAAAAATTACCTCCTGATTTCCTTCTCAGAATTATTGAACCAATGCAGAGAAGACCACAAAGACAGGAACCACAAAACCCGCACATGGAGAGACCTGATAATAGAGAAAGACCTCCAATACAAAATAACTGGTAAATAATTTAAAGGGGAGTTCTTCTCCCCTTATCTTTATTTTTATACCTTTTTTATTTTTCCAAAAACAGTTTAAAAATGAATATGAAAAAATTTAATAATACTCTAATTTACAAATATTTTTAAATTTAATGTTGTTTTCTTAATATATGTTAATTATCATTATTTTTGTTAACTAAGTTAAAAATAAATTCTATTGTTAATTTATAAAATAAAGGAATTTATGTTATCTAAAACTTAACAGAGGAGGAAAAATGAAAAAATGTAAATTAGTAATTCTCTTCTCATCTGTAATATTCATTCTATCAAGTAATTCTCTTTTATCTGAATGGAATCATATAACAGGTGGCTACTTAAGTACTGTGGTTTTTGTCGGTGATAATGGATGGGTAACTGATAACTACGGAAGGATCAGGCATACAACAAATGGAGGTTCAAGCTGGGAAACTCTTGAAAGCGGTGTATTCACAAGATTATACGGTGCTTACTTTGTCAGTGATATGACTGGCTGGGTCTCTGGTAATAATGGAATAATACTTAAAACTTCAGATGGAGGTTCTACATGGACTCAACAGACAAGTGGAACTTCAAGTAGAATTGAAACCTTGTTTTTTACTGATAGCTTAAATGGATGGGCTGGTGGATTATCAGGAACTTTGCTTCATACAACTGACGGAGGAACAAACTGGATTTCAAGCTCTATAACAAGTAGTAATATTTACTCAATTTATTTTAAAGATGAACTTCATGGATGGCTGATAGCACAAAAACTTATTTACCATACTTCAAATGGTGGAATTAATTGGTCACTTCAGACAAACCCTACAACAAGTACTCTTCGAAGTGTAGTTTTCTTTGATACTCTTGAAGGCTGGATAGCAGGTTATTCAGGTACTATTCTTCACACAACAAATGGAGGATCTACCTGGTTTACACAAACAAGTGGTACTTCAAGTATACTTTATACAATAGAAATAATTGACAGCCTACACCTCTGGGCTGCAGGTTACTCCGGAACTATTATTCACAGTGATGATGGAGGTAGTACATGGAGTTCTCAGACTTTTTCTCTTGACTGGTTCTGGGATCTTTATTTTTCCGATACACTGACCGGATGGGCTGTCGGTGTAGGGGGTGCTATTTTTAACACAACCACAGGCGGGGTAACCTGGAATTTGCAAAGTGATGCGACATGCTCAGGATTGAGAAGAACTTTTTTTGCTGACAGCTTACATGTCTGGGGATGTGGAAGTAATGGTACAATTATAAATTCAAATGATGGTGGACTTTCCTGGAATAGATATATATCCGTATTCAATGAATGGATCTGGGATATTGTTTTTGTTGATACCCTTACGGGTTGGGCTGTACTAAATGATGGATATATCCTTGCTACTACTGACGGAGGATCCACATGGAACAGTCAAACAAGTGGTGTCGCTGATGATCTCGTTGGAGTATCCGCTGCTGATAATATGAAAGTATGGATTGCCGGAGACGATGGTGTAATGCTACATACAACAGATGGCGGTTTAACATGGGCTGCTCAAACAAGTACTGTAACATGTAATTTTAAAAGTATTGAATTTCAATCTGAAAATACCGGATGGGCTGTTGGAACCAATGGAACCATTGTCTATACAAACAACGGAGGAGGTACCTGGGCAACACAGACATCAGGTACAAGTGTTACTCTTTATGATGTAGATTTAATTAATACATCAGTTGGTTGGATTGTTGGGAACAGTGGTACTATTCTTTATACTGCAGATGGTGGTGTTACCTGGACTCCTCAGACAAGTGGAGTTACTTATGGTCTTCATCGCATTTGTGCAATTGACGCTAATGAAGCATGGACAATCGGGGATCAGTCACTTCATACTACCGACGGTGGAAGTACATGGAATGAAATTCAGGTCCCCTGCCTTTTGAGTCTATGGGGTATTGACTTTGCCAATAGTGATCTCGGCATAGCAATGGCTAATGGTGGTCTTGTCGTCAGATTTACACCAGAGAATTCTGTTGCTGAAATTGATATAAATAAACCAAGTGTATATTCTCTTTCTCAAAACTTTCCAAATCCTTTTTCAAGTGCGACAAATATAAGCTTTTCAATTCCTTCCGCTTGTCATGTTGATCTTAAAATCTACAATATTGCAGGTCAAGAAGTCAAAGAGTTAATCTATAGTTTCATTGATGCTGGAAATTATTCTTTAAATTGGGACGGAAAAGACAATCATGGAAATCATCTGTTGAGCGGTGTTTATTTTCTATATCTTAAAACTGATAACTACATTAATTTAAAAAAAATTACTTTAATTGATTAAAACATATATCATTTTATTTTGATGAAATTATAAAATTTTTAGTTAAGTGAAAGAAATTTTGTGTTTTATCTAATCGAGTGTTTTCTCGGTTAAAACAGATAATATGAAAATTATCTAATATCCATGTTTATATTAAGATGAAGATGCTATGATTGATTAATTATGAATTTAAATTTCAAAAATAAATTAATCGATCACAGATACAAAGTTCTGAAAAATCTTGGGCAAGGTGGAATGGGTACAGTTTTCCTTGTCGAAGACAACCTTAACAGAACAAATAAATTAGCTTTAAAAATACTGAATAAAGATATCATCAGTGAAAAAACACTTGAAGTGTTTAAAAAAGAATTTGATGTCATGACCCGTTTAAAACATCCGAATCTTGTACAAGTTTTTGATTTTGGGATTGATAAGGAATTAGATTTTTACTACATAACAATGGAATACATATCAGGACAAACATTAATTAAATTATTGAGTAAACCCAGAGTTTTTTCACCGGATGAATCCTTTGATATTATTATTCCATTATGCAGAGCATTAAACTTCATACACAGTAGAAAGATATTACACAGGGATATTAAACCAAATAATATTATTATTCAAAAAGATAACATTAAACTAATGGATTTTGGTCTTGCGGATATTGAACAGATAGATATTCGAACAAAAGGAACTCCTCAGTACTTTGCACCTGAGATTCTAAGAGGAAAAATTGACAGAAGGGTTGATATTTATGCACTTGGGATCACTTTTTATCAACTACTCACAGGTCAAATGTTCTACAGAGCATCCGCTACGAAATCTACAATTGAATTTATTAAAGATGCTAGTATTTTTTCAACTGTAAAATCAGAAGCTCTTAAGATAATTGAAAACCCTTTTTTAAAAAGCATCGTCAATAAAATGATCGCTTTTGATCCTGATGACAGATATCAATCCTGTTCAGAATTAATTCTTGATATAAATAAAAAACTTGAAAAAAGCTTTCCTTTGGAAACTGCAGAGACAAGCAGTGCATATGTTCTTGGAGCTAAATTTGTAGGACGTGCAGATGAACTTCAAAAACTTAAACAAAAATTGAAAGAATCATCAAATATAATTATGTTTGTACATGGTGAAACAGGTATTGGAAAAAGCAGACTTTCACTTGAATTTAAAAAATATATACAGTTACAAGATTTTTTATTTATTGATCTTTTTTGTACTGAAATAAAAACAAAAGTTTTTGATCCATTTCTTTTTCTAATAAAAGAAATTTTACTGTTTACAGACAGTGATCTTATTGAAAAATACGGTCCTGAACTTAAAAAAATTCTTCCCGATCATGAAAGTTTACAGAATATAAAAGAAAATCAATATTCTGATCCCGAAATAGAACAAACTATAATTATCAATAGTATAACTGATTTTCTTCTTAATCATTTTAATATTCAAGAGAAAAAAACAATCATTCACATTGATAATCTGCAATGGATTGATGAATCGAGCATGAAGGTCCTGGAAAAACTTATTTTTAAAGCAGATAAAAAATACACAGAAACAGGAATATATCCAAATTTTACTTTATATCTCAGCGGTAGAGATGAAGGTTTGTGTACGATAGAAAAACTTAAAGAAAAATTAAAATTATTTGACATTAAATTATATCCCTTTAATGAAAAAAATGTTGAAGAATATATACAGTCTGTGTTTGGAGAGGATGAAATTGATGCAACTCTAAAAAAAGCAATACCGATATTAAATGAAAAAGTTGGAGGAAATCCATTTTTCCTGCAGGAACTGATAAGGAACCTGGTTGATATGTCATTCATTAATCGTAGGAAAGCCAAATGGACAATCACATCTCAAATTGAAAAAGCTATTATTCCTGATAATCTTAAGGATCTGATTAAAAAAAGATTGAAGCATTTAAAACTTAGCAATAAAGAAACAAATGTTTTAAACATTATTTGTCTGCTAAACCGTCCTGTTTCATGGGATGAATTGAACAAAATAGTTTCAATTAAATCTGATATTTTAAAATATTTTGAATTTCTCGAAATATTAAAGTCAATACAAGTTGAAGGAAATATTGTCTATCAAATAATTCATGATCTAATAAAAAATATTATCACTGAAAAAATTAAAGACAAGAAAAAACTTCATCAAATTATTGCTGAAAAACTTGAAATTATACATAAAGATAACCTTGATAATTATAATAATGAACTGGCATTTCACTATTCTCAGGCGAACAATAAGGACAAGGCAATTATATATCTTAAAAGAGCAGGAGATAAAGCAAAAGTCAATTATGAAAATC
>CBDUTX010000152.1:0-5800 GCA_965370235.1 uncultured Desulfuromonadaceae bacterium
AGGAGTAAAATGATATATTCAATTTTTTCATATTTGATTTGGTTTTTTTATTTTTTAGGTATGGTTTTCTGGATCTGGATGGTAATTGAATGTCTGAAAAATGATCCTGAAAGATTTTTCTGGATCTGGGTACTGCTCTTTTTTAATTTTATAGGAGCAGTTATTTACTTTTTTGTAAGACAGCCCCTGAGGAACAGACTGAAAACACCAAGAATATTTCGTAAATGGACTTTAAAAAATGATCTTCTTGAAATAGAGGAAGATGCACGTAATATTGGAAATGCACATCAGTATGTAAAATTAGGGGAATTGCTCTTTGAAATGGATAAATATGAAAGAGCTGAGGAAGCTTTCAAAGAAGCTATAAAAAAAGATCCTATGGAAGTCAGAGCACTGTGGGGAAAAGCAATTATTGATTTGAAAAACAGAAAATATCAGTCTGCCGGAGAAAATCTTGAAGTACTATTAAAAAAAGATCCGAATTATAAGTACGGAGAAGCTTCTCTTTCTATTTGCAGAGTACTTTCCATTCAGGAAAAGAATGAAATTGCAAAGGAAATGTTGATCGAGCATCTGAAAAAATGGAACCACCCTGAAGCAAGATATATGTTAGCTGAGATATATATAGAAGAAAAATCTGTTGAAGAAGCTTTGAAGCAGTTGAATATAATTAAAAATGATGTCAGAACTGCCCCTCCTTTTTACAGGAGAAGACAAAGTAAGTGGTACTGGAAGGCAAATAAAGCTCTAAAAGATCTGAAATATTTAACAAATATCAATACCCATCCCCACTAAATATTTAACCCCTAAGAGTACCTGCCAACAGGCAGACTGAGCTCAATCCTACATTTTTTATCCACGAAGAGGCACGAATCTCCGCACACAACCAACTCAATACACGAAAGGACACGAAGGAATACAATGAACAATGCTTAGGACAAATTTTAATAATCCAAAAGGTAATGCAGAAACAGAAAGAATGAAAAAACAATCAAAGAAGAAGTTTTTATTTGCATAACAAGGCTCTGAATTGTCTTAGCAACTCGTAAAATTGAAGAGTAGCTGTAATTGGAATACTCCTGGTTCTGATGTTCTTCTTTGATTAACGTCTGGATTGTTACATTTAGTTACATGGAAACAATTTGTAACTAGCCAATGTATATAGCATAAATAAGTCTCTTGTATCTTTAATAAATTAATATCAATAAAATATGTTACAAATAGTTGCAATGCTCTTAGTAATAAAATATTATTATTAATTGTTTTAATGTTACATTAATGAGTATGTTACAACTTATTTTAAGTTATGGCACAAATATTGCTTTATATTTTTGTATGTAGTGTAGTTTTAAACAAAAAAAAGGAGGAAAAAATGAAAAAGATGTTAAGTGCAGTTTTACTTGCAGCATTAATTACTATTTCTCTAAATGCTCAAACACCGAGCACTTCAACCTGGCCAATGTTCAGACATGATCTGATACATTCAGGAAGAAGTCCTGTTCATGGTGAGTTAGATAGTATTGGGAAAATGTGGAAAAATCCATATACTTATAATAAAGTTGAAACATCACCTGCTATTGAAGATATTGATGATGATGGAGATCTTGATGTTATAGTTGGAGTATCTACATCTGCAAGTGAACTTGATTATGTTGCAGCTTATGATGGAGCAACAGGAGATACTTTATGGATATTTAATTTTGATAATACAAATTTAATGGCATTTTCATCACCAGCAGTAGCTGATATTGATGATGATGGAGATCTTGATGTAGTTATTGGAGCTACAGGAGGAGGACATGGTAGGGTATATGCAATTGATGGTCCCACAGGAACTTTGATCTGGGTTGATACTACTTATTCAAACTTAGTTAAATCATCTCCGGCAATTGGAGATGTTGATGGAGATGGAGATCTTGAAGTTGTTATTGGAGTAGGAAGAGAAGTTTACGCTTATGATGCAGCAACAGGTGATACATTATGGACTTACCATTATTTATATGGTGGATATTTTACATCATCTCCTGCTTTAGCAAATGTTGATGGATATCCTGGATTAGAAACTTTTATAGGAGATTCTCATGGTAATGTTTATTGTATAACAGGGCAACATGGATGGGCTAAATGGATAACAACGGTTCCAGGACAAATATTATATTCATCACCTTCTGTTGCAGATATTGTAAGTGGTTATCCCAATACTGGTGCTGAAGTTATTATTGGTTCAACTGACAGTTCTGTATGGGTATTTAGAGCAATTAATGGAGATTATGTCTGGGATACTAAAACAGAGGGTGTGATAGTATCTTCTCCAGCAGTATGGGATATATGTGGGAATTACAAAAAAGAAGTTATTATTGGTTCAGATGATCATAGAGTATGGGTTCTTGCAGGTCAAACTGGTGATTCAATTTGGACTTATATGACAGGTGATTCAGTAAGATCTTCTCCAGCAATAGCTGATATAGACAATGATGGTGATGAAGAAGTTATTGTTAATTCATGGGATAATTATATTTATGCACTAAACGGTACTGATGGAAGTTTACTGTGGAGATATGATATTACAGCCAGATTTTCTTCACCAAGCGTTGGTGATTTAGATGGTGATGGATGGGCTGAAATAGCAACAGGAAGTAATATGGGAGTTTGGGCATTAGATTTACCACCTGATATTGATCTATCAGTAAACAGTCTTAATTATGGTGATGTTTTTGTGAATGATTCAAGTGTTAAATCATTTTATATCAGGAATATTGGAGAATGCAGGCTTGAAATAGATAGTTTAAATAACTCTTTATCTATCTTTTGGACAGATAGTCCGGTTTTTCCTCAAAATATTGAAAAAGGTGAGAGCCTTGAAGTTGTGGTTTATTTTAAACCATCTTCTATAAGTGATTTTAATGATACAATATCAATCTATAATAATGATCCTGATGAAGCAGTAGTTCATGTTTTTCTAACAGGTTCCGGTGTAGCAAATTCTGTTGAAGAAGAATTTATCGATACTAACAGCGATTTAAGTGTCTGGCTAAATAGTTCAAACCCTTTTAAAGGTAGAGCAGAAATTAGCTTTTCTCTACCGGAAAATACAAAAGTGAACATTGAAATATATAATATCGCAGGACAGAAAATTTCAACATTATTTGATAATGAATTAAATGCAGGACTACATTCGGTTGTATGGGACGGAAGAAATGCAAGAGGAGAACAAATCCAAAATGGAGTTTATTTCTACAAATTTGAAGCTCTTAACAGGAGAATAATAAAAGAAATGATTTTACTTAGATAAAAAGTTTTCATTAGCTGATTTGAAAGGAAGAACAGGAATAATCCTGTTCTTCCTCTGGAGTTTGGTAGTTTTTTTACATTTCAAATAATGACATAGATGATAAAATCATATACTATGCATATAATTTTATCAATTATCTGATAAAAACAGTTAAATAAACTGAAAAACAAGAAATTTACTGATTGCACATGTAAGAGTATTTGACTTATATATGGGAATGATTTTTCAGCTAACGATAGAGAGCAGATCATGAAAAAATTCTTAACATACAATTGGATACAGACAGCTAAGCTGCCGGTCAATTGCAGTGTTATAATTTGATTTAAAAACCAAGTTCTTCAATTAATTCAGACATCATCTCTGTTGCCCTGCCCTTTAGAAAAACATCGGTTATGCTTCCTGTGTAATTAGAAGCTTCGATATTGATCTCAATTATCTTTGCTCCGTTCTGTTTTGCCATGTAAGGGAACATACAGGCAGGCATAACTTCTCCGGTGGTTCCTATCAGCAGGAAAAGATCCGATGAATCTGCTTCAAGAAATGATTGTCTATTTGCCCTTTCAGGTATCGGTTCACCAAAGAAAACAAAATCGGGTTTTAATATACCCTGACAATTAGAACATTTTGGAGGAAGATTATCAAAAACTATATCTTTGAAATTGTATTTGTTACTACAGTCCAAACATATCAAGGTTTGAGAATTCCCGTGAAATTCAAAAACATTTTTACTACCTGCTTCCTGATGAAGGTTGTCAATATTCTGAGTAATTATTGTTTGTATGATATTTTTTTCCTCGAGAATTGCAAGAGCTCTGTGAGCTGCATTGGGTTTAGCACTTATAAAGAAATCATAGAAAATTTCCTTTATTATTTCCCATGATTTTTTTGTATTGGAGTTAAAGTAATTTATATCTATGTATTTGGGATCATATTTGCTCCAGAGACCATTTTCACCTCTAAATGGAGGAATTCCGCTTTCAACTGATATTCCTGCACCTGTAAAAGCTGTTATTCTTCCTGAATGTTTTATTATTTCAGAAGCTTTTTTAATATTTTCTTTCATATTTAATTATTTTACAGTAATGTCCTCAGATGAAAATTATATATCAACAGGGAACATTTGTATATAAGGATCATATCTAAGGTAATTTGAAAAATTTAATTATCATTATCTTAGAGGTGTGTTGTGATATGACTGATTTCTTTTATTTGATTTAAGAACAAGGAGCACCCATGCCTGCAGCAGGCAGGGATCAACGAATTTTGATTTTAATAACGGACAGGTCAGTACCTGTCCCTACATATGCCTGTACAAATCGTTGATGGATGTTCGGTGTTCAGTTAGGTTGGGAGGGGCATTGATTATTGTTAATTGCTCATTGATCATTGTTTATTGTATTGTTCATTGCACATTGCCTATACAATGAAGATACAATCATTTATAATAATTTTTCATAAAAGGATTGCAAATTATTAAAAATAACAATATCTGGAATAGAGAAAGATTATTTCAAATTCTTTCTGTAATACTGGTATTATCTTTAAGTGCTGTATTGATCTGGCAGAAGAATAGACTTGCTTCCTTATCACATTACGGATATATTGGAATTTTTCTTATTTCTTTATTGGGTTCGAGCAGTATTATTCTTCCTGTACCATCACTCTTTCTTGTATTTACATGTGGTGCAATTTTTAATCCTTTTTTGGTTGGAGTTATATCAGGGGTTGGAGCTTCAATTGGAGAGATCACAGGTTATATGCTTGGTTATGGAGGAAGAATTGCAGTTGATAAAAACAGGTATTATGAGAAATTTGTTATATGGATGAAGAAATGGGGTGGATTTACAATATTTACACTTGCTCTTATACCCAATCCTCTTTTTGATATTGCCGGAGCTGTAGCAGGTATGCTGAAATATTCTCTGTGGAAATTCATGCTATTCGGATTGCTTGGCAGATTACCAAAACATATTTTCTTTGCTTATTTTGGATATTGGTTTATTTAGTTTTGAGTCCGAATTTTGCAATCATTTTCTGTTTAAAATTTTTCGTATCATCTTCAACGATTTGAAGGATTTCAATTTTTTTATGAAACTCCAACAAATCAATATTTAACAATTCAGGTTTTATATAGATATCGGGTTTATACATTTTTAATTTATTTTTTATTATAGATTCTTCCATAATTGTGTAAGTTGAGAGAATTCCATCAAGAATGCTTGGCTTTGAATTTTTCCCTCCGGATATGTTTTTTGAACCTGATACATCAATTGCAATGATGAAGTTACAAGTATCTAAAAGATGATCATAGGGAAGAGGATTAACAGCTCCTCCATCAGTATATATTATATCTCCAATTTTAATTGGTTCAAATATTCCGGGAATTGATATACTTGCTCTAACAGCTTCAAGAATATCTCCACTTTCAAATACAACTTCTCTTCGTTTCCAGAAATCAGTAGCTATTACTTTTAAAACAGGTAATGGAACTCCATAAAATTTACCGGC
>CBDUTX010000153.1:0-5773 GCA_965370235.1 uncultured Desulfuromonadaceae bacterium
CTAATATCTCTCTTTCCGAATCAGTTATAATTTTATTCCCGGTTGTGATTATCTGAAGAACACCAATTGATTTTCCTTTCAGGTTTAAAGGGAGGGTATAAATCTGGTTAATATCAAATTTAACCATTAAATCACGGGCATATTCCATTAACTTATGCTCACGGGCATTTCTAATGTATATTATTTTATTAGTTTTGATACATTCTATTGTAGGACTTAAATGACCCGTAATTTTTTTTTGTCTTTTATCGAGTTTTATTTCATAATCGTCCTTTAAGGTTTTATTTACTACAATATTATTTTTTTCTTTTCCATGTTTAATGTAAATTTCAGCGAGATCATATTTTAATATTGGATACAAACCGTCAAGGATTCTCTGTGATACATCTTTTACATTATCTGATGAGATCAGAGTTTCTGCAATCGACCTGTATATTTCATTTAATGCTTTTATTCTCTTTTCAATATGTTTACGTTCGGTAATATCATTGAGCATTTCCTGAACAGCAGGTTTTCCGTTGTAGAATATCCTTGTTCCCAGTATTTCAATATAGACAGGGGAGAGATCTCTTTTTATACCTTTGAACTCATAATGTGAAAATTCTTTATCTCCGGATTCTTGTGAATTAATTACTTTTTTTACAAAATCCCTGTCTTCATCAGCTATAAATTCTATTATTTTCTTTCCAATAACTTCATCCGGACTGTTATATCCGAATATATGAGCAAATTTTCTGTTGCAGAATTTTAAAATCTGATTTTGAGTGATATGAATACCGAGAAGTGAATTATCAACGATATCTTTATATTTTTTCTCAGATAATTCCAATTCATTTTCAATTATCAATTTATTTACATGACTGGCGATAATATCGACAATATCCTCAAGATAAAGTATTGTCTGTTTTTCTGGTCTTTTATTATCAAAAGGTGAGTCGACTATCAGTTTTCCTCTGACAGAACCATCAATAAAAAACACTGGAATTATAAGTTTATCACCACTTTTCCAGAGACCTGATAATGCTGTCATTTTGAAGGTAGAGGATGATTCCTCAGGTATAAAGTATGAATTACTTATTCTGTATTCTTTTGGAAAAATGATATTATCAGAATCTTTATCTATTAAATCTATAATATATTCATGTTGATAGCCTACAAAAGCATAATTTGATATTTTACCATCACTGCTATTAATAGATATAAAAGCTTTTTCAAACAATTCAGAATCATTAATTAATTCACAGGCTTTATGCAGACAGGAATTTATTGATGATATCTTCCTTAAATCACTTAACAGAGTAGCTTTTAATAAGTGTCTAAGTTCTCTTATTTTTATTTTTGTAATATCATTTGAAAGAATGATAACATTGGAAAGATTGTCATTTTCATCTTTAATGGAATAAAAATATTGGGAAGTCCACTCAGTTGCGCCTTTTCTTTTTTTTATAACTTTTAATTCCGGGATAAAAAGACTTCCCCCTTTTCTATATATATCTCTTATTTTTCCATGCCATTCTTTAAGATAATCATCTCTTTCATTGAAAACAAGTTTTTCCCTTTTAGTATTTGTGTCTTTTTTTATTATCTCATCAGGAATGGACCACATTTTTTTCCATTCTTCATTATAATTGATTAGTTGTCCGGTAGAACTCCTTATTGATATTGCAAAAGGAGCATTTTCAATTATTGCCCTGTTGAAATTTTCTTTTTTTTTTAATTCAATATCTGTTTTTTTCTTTTCAGAGATATCACGATTATAAACTACAATTCCGTTAAAATGACCGGAATCATCATAGAGTACATTCTCTTTTCTAAGTATTGGAATTTTTTTTCCGTTTTTGTTATTTAGTTCTACTTCATAGTTATTAAAACCTGTATCGATTAATTTTTTGAAGTTCTGTTTAAATGATTTTTTTGATCTTTCTGAAAAAAAACTAGTTGTATGTTTTTTTATAATATCTTCAAGGTGATAACCAACTATTTGTAAATAGGAATCATTACAATTAATTATATTTCCATCTATATCGAGAATCTCAACTCCATCAGGATTATTATCGAATATCTCTTTAAAAATATTTTTTGTAATCATTAATCTCCTTCATCAAGTAAGCATAGTATTTTTATTTTAACAACAAATTGTACAAATTACACAAATAATTTAATTTATTAATAACAGTTATTATATTTTGAAGGAATGTTCTTAATTTTAATAAATAGACTTTTCTATATTCATGTTATTCACGTGATTTTTTGTTTTGAAAATTATATATTTTTTATTTAACAAAAAATTGCACTTGCCTGCAGTAGGCAAACAAATTACACAAATAATTTAATAATCACTATTTGTCGTATTTGTGTGATCTATTGTTTAAATAATAATATGTTTATTATTAAACTCTCTGATAGGAAATGATAAACAATATATTTAATGATTATTACCTATTAATCATTATTATCTTATAAACTGAATTTTGAGAACTTAATATATATTAATTCAAATATTACCAGGAGAATCAGTAATAAAACATAAAATATTCTATTATTAAAATATGTATGTTTTTCTGCAATAATTATTGCCTGATTTATATTTATCGTTTTAATATTAATATTGTCAAAATTATTAATATATCTATTATCCCTCTCATCATCGGGTATGTCAGGATAAATTGATGGTAGAGGAAGATCAGAGAACATTTCATTGATAATGTAAATGAAAAATCCATTGTGCCAGAGCATTGTTGAATTATCAGGATTAAAACTAAAAACATATAAATTGTCTATTTTGATAAGAGCTGGTTTTCCATTGTCAAAATAGGATATAACTTCTGCAGATGTTTCGATGTCACAGAAATCGGAAGATATTATCCCAAATAGTTCTCTAATACCAAATGATATTATTCCTCCTGTATCAACTTTGCTATGTGTTCTGATAGAATAGTTTAAATTTAGCCAGGGTCCGAATAAACTTCCGTCATCCAAAAAAACA
Organism: uncultured Desulfuromonadaceae bacterium; assembly: GCA_965370235.1. GTDB lineage: Bacteria > SDB-A > SDB-A > SDB-A > SDB-A > CBDUTX01. The sequence continues at coordinate 2,987 of CBDUTX010000153.1, forward strand.
AATGCTCTTTTTCTTTTTGATAAATCTGCCAGTAAATCAGTTAAGTTTTCGATTTCTTTTTTCTCTGATATGAAAATAAAATCAGCATGGTCATGATATTTTGAAATGGAAGTGATGGTATTTGGAAAAATTGAGAAAAACCTTTGGAAATTTTCCATATCATTTGTATAAAATATTATATTTCTATTTGAAGGGAATTTCACCATTAGATCATCTTCACCTGAGGAAAAAATTATTGTATGTGTGTCATCATGTTCAGATAAGTAAACAGGAATGAAGCTATCTGAAATAACATATGTTGTATCTATACAGGATGAACTTATATTTAAATTAATTATATCATTTGTTTTTATATAGAAATAAGACGTATCCCCGGATAACCACCAGGGTGGACAGGCAATTCCTTTAATATTAAATACGGTTCTGGAATTTTCAAATTCAATTGAGGAAGTATTCTCATAGTAATTTTGAGAAGCATCCCAGGAAATCATCTGATTATCGGAATAGATAAATGTATTTTCTGATTTGTAAAAATTAGAGAGAATTAAAGCTGCAGGAATATTTGCAATTTTTGATATTTTATTATTTTCGAGGAAATTAATTATAGAATCAGAACCAACTATTTCAGGCGAGTCATTAGAACCGGTTAAAATTATGTTTGATATAAAAGGCTTTAATTTATCAATTAAAATTTCATATTGTTCTATCTCCGACGGATTCATACTTCCGGAAACATCGAGGATGAGATTTGTTGATGTTATCCTTTTTCCGAATGGAAGATGGAATTTTAATAAAGGGGAAGAGATTATTATTGCTATCAGGGATAATATCAGAATTCTTATCATAAGGAGAAGTAGATGCTTTAACAGATGAATTCTCGACCTGGGAATCTTTTTATCAAGCAGGAAGATAACAGCAGGATATTCAATTTCTTTTTTAAACTGTCTTTTATGCAGATGAATGATAATTGGAGCAGAAATAGAAAAAAGTAGAAATAGATTAAAAGGGTAAAGAAAAATCATTTTTCAGATATCAGTATTTTATAATTGCCTTTATCTAACTGTTGAACATTTCTGAAAATGCTCTTCATTCTCTGCAAATAACCTCCGGTTCTGTAGACAACAACGGCTAATTTTGCATTTTTTTTAAGTATTCTAAAAGATTCACTCAAAATCAAATCAGCTGTTAATCCACCCGAGTGAGTTGGAGGATTTACAAGAAAAAGGTCTGCTATTTCATCATCATACATTGATAGGTCAGAATTAAGATTTAATTCTATATTGCTTATTTTATTAAGTGCTGTATTAAAGGTTAAACATTTAAAAGCTCTTAAATTACATTCAACACTGATAATTCTTTCAGACAGATCTGACATTAAAATACTTATTGCACCATAACCTGAGCCAAAATCCACCACAGTGCCCTGGTTATTAGATCTTCCGTAGTCAATCAGATATTTTGAACCAATATCAATTTTCTTTCTTGAAAAAATTCCAGGACGTGTTGTCAATGTGTAATTTTTTCTATTGAAAGGAACAATAAATTTTCTGTTGAAATTGAGATATTGAAGAGAAATTTTTGAAGAACACTTTAAAGTTCTAAATCCTCCTGTAATATCAGTAACTTCAACATCTTCAAAGGCATTTTTTAGATACTTATGATACCATTTTGCACCAAAATTTCTTCTTGCTATAAAAAAAAGGTTTCCTTTTTTATTAAGTAGTTTATGGGATCTGTGGATCATTTCAATAATAAATTCTCTTCCAAGATGAACCGGTGCATCTATGACTACTGTTGTAACATCTGTAATATTTTCTAATGTATCGTTGAAGTGAACATTGATATTAGATATGTTATTATCTTCAATATTTTTATTAAGTGCTCTGATTGCTCTTAAATCCCATTCAATACTTTCAATTCTCTCTGAAATTTTTGATAATGGAAGAGATAACATTCCAATTCCAGCACCATAATCAAGAAGTGTTTCAAGATTTGACTGTTTCTTTAGAGTTTTTAGCAGAAGTTTTGAAGTATAAGAGATACCACCTGTGCCTTTTATACCAACTGTAGGAGTAATTTTAATATTAAAGTCATCAATGTAATAGGACTTAAGATATTTCATCAGATTTTTTTCTTAATATTTCTTCAATTGTATTTTCACTTATGAATTTTTTGACAAGAGATATATATACATCCAGATTTTCAGGAGATGTCTTTTTTATTGAATCGATGTGGCTTTCAATAACTTGTAATGCTTTCCTTTCCCATGGACCTGTGAGTGATTGGTCTATTCCGATCTCACATATATTATTTATAACTTCCTTTGAGAATTTTTTTACCATGTCAGAGGCTATTTTCCTGTCAACTCCTGAATGAACCAGCAGATCTCTTGCAATGTCAGCGAGCAGGATAATTCCGCTGCAAAGCAAAGTTGCAGACGAGTGATAAAGAGGTAGTACATTATCTGATATTGAAATTGACACTGCTCCGAGCATATCGGCTAAGTATCTCAGAACAGGTTTAATGTCATCTTCAGCAACTATTCCAATATATGAATTTTTTAATCTCATTTGATCTATATGATCATGGGGGAAACTGAAATAAGGATGAAAAACAGCTGTTTTATAACTAGTGTTATTTATGATTTTTAGAATATCCCTTCTTAAAGATCCTGAAGTGTGAACCAATATCTGGGAGGAGTTTAAACAAGTGTTAACTTTTAAAACCACACTGTGAATGTCTTTTTCTTTTGTACAGATAAAAACTATATCAGAATTATTTGCTAAG
>CBDUTX010000154.1:0-5753 GCA_965370235.1 uncultured Desulfuromonadaceae bacterium
GAAAGCAGCATTGCAGGTATGATAAAGAAAAATGTGCTGAGCATTGCCTGCTGCTGAGTGCTGCATATTGTTGAGATCAGAAGTCCAACACCGAGAGTGCTGAGAAGAAACAGGGTGTTAGCAGCAAGAAGAAGCAGCAAATTTCCCTTGAAAGGAATATGAAACCACAAAACTGCAACAGCAGTAACAATTAATACATCAAACATCCCGATGATGGCAAAAGGAAGAGTTTTTCCAAGTATGAATTCCATTTTACTTATCGGCGTAACCATTATCTGTTCAATTGTTCCTATTTCTTTTTCTCTTACAACTGACATACTCGAAAGCATCAATGTGATTATCATAACCATCATTGCAATAACTCCGGGCAGATAAAAAAGCCTGCTTTTAAGGTTAGGATTGAACCATGACCTGCTTTGTATTTCAGCAGCTGGAAGTGAAGCTTGACCTGGGATCATCATTGTCCTTCTTAACATCAATTGTTTAATATATGATGAAAGAATTCTGTTGGAATAACCCATTATAACACCGGCAGTCATTGCATTTGAACCATCCAATATTATCTGTACATCAGCAGATCTGCCCCTTTCAATATTTGATTTAAAATCCTGCGGTATAGAAACTATAATGTCTGCTTCTCCCCTGTCCATAAGTAAAAATGCTGTCTTTCTGTCCGTAACATAAGTACTCACATTAAAATAACCTGTCTGCAAAAAAGTATTGATAAGTTCTCTGCTTGCAGGGCTATTGTCAAAATCCATTACCACTGTCTTTATGTTTTTCACATCTGTTGTCACAGCATAACCGAAAAGTAAAGTCTGTAGTAATGGAACTATGATGATTACAGTGCGCATTCGCGGATCCCTGAAAGTCTGTATAAATTCCTTTTTCAGCATATGAATCAAACGATCAAACAATAGAACTCCTAATTAAGTTTCAATTGAAGTTTTCTCCTTGCAAGAATAATAGAAACACCTGCATAGCAGATGAGAAATATCAAATCACCCCACAGTTGAAACAACCCTCCTCCTTTTAAAAAAACTGATTTTAAAATCGTAATAAAATATCTTGCCGGAACTATATAAGTCACTGCTCGGACTACAACAGGCATATTTCCGATATCATAAACAAAACCTGAAAGAAGAAATGCCGGTAAAAAAGATGCAATTATTGATATCTGACTTGCTAAAAGCTGGTTTTTTGTGACAATGCTTATTGTGATACCCATCATGAGAGCACCTGTTAAAAAAAGAAGGCTTGTAGCTGAAAGAAATATAAGATCTCCCCTCAAAGGAACATTAAAAATAAACCGTGCTGTAATAACAGCTATAAGCACATCTATAATCCCGATAATAAAATAAGGTATGAACTTCCCGAGTATCAATTCCATAGGTCTTATAGGAGTTGAGATAAGCTGCTCCATCGTACCTGTTTCCCATTCCCTTGCTACAGTGAGAGATGTCAGCATTGCAGCAATTATCATCATTATCACAGCAATAAGACCGGGAATCACATTTTTCGCTGATTCAAGCCAGGGATTGTACATAACTCTTATGCTTGTATTCAAAGGTTTTTCATACAATCTACTCATCCCTCTGATATTTTTATTTCTTAGCTCATTATTGAATAACTCAACTACCTGCTGTGCATAGGTAATTGATATTCTCGCTGTATTTGCATCGGTTCCGTCTGTGATAAACTGGATGTCTGAAGGATTTTCCATTTTAAGGTTCGATGAAAAATTCTCAGGTATCACAAGAGCTGCAAGTGCTTCTCTTCTGTTCAAAGCTTCTTCTATCTCAGAATAACTGTGAACATTACCTTTTACATTAAAAGTCTCCGACCCTTCAAAATGAGAGATCAATCTTCTGCTTGATGGGGAGTTATCCTGATCCCATATTAAAATATTGACATTTTCTACATCCATTGACAGGGCATATCCAAAAAATACAAGGAGCAGCACAGGTATTGCAATCCCCATTCCAAGACTTCTCGGGTCTCTGATAACATGAATGAACTCTTTTCGTGACATTGCTTTAAGTCTCTGGAAATTCATAAACTTTTCCCAATATCATTATTTTTCACAGAATGATTCGAACCTGTTAAGGATACAAAAACATCTTCAAGACTCGGCAGTATTTGATTTATTGAAGAAAAATTTATATTATTTTTTTTCAACATCTGTTTGACATCAGTTTTTTTTGAATTTTTTTCCTCAATTACTATGTGCAACCCACCTCCATAGAAAGAAGCTTCACTAACTGAATGCTCTATTTCCAGTAATGCAAGAACTTTATAAGGTTCTGGACAGATAATTTCATATACAGAACCAGTCATCTCTTTCTCTTTTAATTCCCCCGGAGTTCCAGTGGCAATAAGATTTCCCTGAAATATCATGCCAAGTCTGTGACAGTATTCAGCTTCCTGCATGTAGTGAGTGGTTACAAAAACACTTACTCCTTCATCTGACATTTGATATATCAGATCCCAGAATTTTCTTCTTGTTGAAGGATCAACTCCTGAGGTTGGTTCGTCGAGAAATAGAATTGAAGGTTTGTGAATTACAGCACAACCGAGAGCAAGTTTCTGTTTCCATCCTGTCGGAAGTGATTTGGTTAATATATTCTTTTGCTTTTCAAGACCGGACATTTTAAGAACCCATGACTTACGATTTTCTCTTTCTGCTTTTTTGATTCGGTATATCCCAGCATAGAAATCCAGATTTTCTTTGACCTTCAAATCTTCATATAAAGAGAATTTCTGACTCATATATCCGATTTTACTTTTTACATTTTCAGGATTTTTTGAAATTTCAACTCCCGCAACTATTCCGGTTCCTGAGGTCGGTTTTAATAAACCGCATAACATTCTAATAGTAGTGGATTTACCTGCTCCATTCGGTCCAAGAAAACCAAATATTTCCCCTTTTGTAACTTTTAAGCTTATCTTATTTACAGCAGTAAAATTTCCAAACTTCTTCTCAAGTTTGTCCAGTACAACACTGTAATTGTTATTCACTCTCATTACCTGTTAAAAATAATAGAACATCTTCCAATTCAGGCTGAATTGTCCTAATATCTAATACTTCAATCCCTTTGGACTTCAATTTCTTTACAGCTACTTTAAATATTTTTTCACTATTTCCTACTGCAATATGAACACTGTCCCCAAAAACTGTTATATTAAGGTCTTTGATATTGGATTTTAAAATATCTGATGTTCTCTTTGGTTCCCTACACTGGATCTTAACTATTTTTTCAGTCATTAATCTCTTGATGTCCTTGGGAGAACCATAAGCAATGATTTCACCTTTATGCATCAGGGCAATTCTGTCGCATCTTTCAGCTTCATCGAGATATGAAGTTGAAATTACAACCGTTAAGCCATCTTTTACTAGTTTGTACAATATTTTCCAGAACTCCCTCCTTGAAACCGGATCAACCCCATTAGTCGGTTCATCTAAAAAGAGAACTTTTGGTGTATGGATAAGTGAACATGCAAGAGCAAGTTTCTGTTTCATACCTCCTGAAAGCTGTCCTGCTTTTCTTTTGACAAAAGGTGTAAGACCGCTGAATTTTAACAATTCATTTATATTTAAATCCCAGTTTCTTTTTGAAACATTGTAGATGTCAGCATAAAATTTTAAATTTTCAAAAACTGTCAGATCCTGATAAAGACCGAAGTTCTGACTCATATATCCGATATTATCTTTTATAGGCATTGGATCTTTGATACTTCCATAACCCAAAACATTAACTTTACCTGCATTCGGGGTCATCACAGTTGTCATCAATCTGATAAGGGTGGTTTTTCCCGCTCCGTCCGGTCCTATCAATCCAAAGATCTCACCTTCTCTTACAGAAAGTGAGATAGTTTTTAATGCTGTAATACTGCCGAATTTCTTTGTCAGATTGACAACTTCTATGACAGGATTATTCAACTATTTCTCTAAAGAAACTTCTACAATTACCGGCATACCCATTTTTAAAATCATATTTTCATTGGGGACAAGAGCTTTAATTTCATAGACAAGACTAACTCTCTCCTCTTCTGTCTGTATCATCGAAGGTGTAAACTCAGCTTCCTGAGATATAGATGTAATCATTCCTCTCATCGGCTGTGAAGTATATGTATCATTAATAATTAAAACTTCCTGATTTAATTTAATTTTACCGAGGTTTTTCCCGCTAATCCAGAATTTAACTTCGACACTGTCAATTTTTGCTATGCTGATAACAGGTGTCCCCTGTCCGATATTTTCTCCTTCTTCAATATAAGTTGTAATTACTACACCTTCTGTCGGAGATGTCAGGACACAATAACCAAGTTGAATCCCGGCAAGTTCAAGTGCATTTTCAGCTATAGCTACCATTTCTAATGCCGCTTTTATATCCTCTTCCTGATAACCTTCACTAGCAAGAGAGAATTCCTGACCTACCATATTAACCTGAGCACTGGCAATTTCATATTCGGTTTGGGCAGCTTCAAAATCCTGCTGTGATATATTACCTGTTTCATAAAGTTCTTTCATCCTCTCATAGTTGTCCTGTACCTGAGTTAATTTAGCTCTTGCCTGTCTGAGCATAGAATAAGCCTGCCCGATTTGTTGAGGTCTTAATCCTCCCTTGAGTTTTGAAAGAGCTGCTTTTGCTGATGAAAGTTCAGATTCCTTGATAGACAGAGCTAACTGAAGCTCTGTGGGGTCTAATAGTGCTACTGTATCACCTCTGTTAATTTCCTGCCCTTCCCTTACAGTCATCTTCAACACATTCCCGCCGATTCTGAAGCTGATATGTGTTTCTATAACCTCAACACAGCCTGAAAGCACAAGCTTTTTCCCATTATCAGAAGAACAGCTGATAAATAATATAAAAAAAAGTGAAAATAGTATAGCTTTAACAGAATTTGTTTTACAGTATTTAAACATAATGATTTTATTATAATTCAAAAATAATTCACTGTATATAGTGATTCTTCTTTTTTATGAAATCCCTGAGTTACAAGTGGAAAAAATCCGCTGGATTGAGTTGTTAAAACTTTAATTTGTTCTTTCAATAAGATGTCCAGTAATGAATTTATGTAGTATGCTAGAAATAAATGTTTGATAAGGCAATCCTTCCTCGACAGCTTTTCTTTGTATGTGAATAAGATCTCGTTCTGAAATACGAATATTTATGCGTTTATTCTTTTGTAATGTAGCTTTGGCATATTCTCGATATTTTCTGGTTTCTTTTCTCAAATTCGGCACGGATGAAAAATTGCTTTTTTCATAAGCCTTTAGAATTTCCTTTTCTTCCTTGTTTAATTTCATTTTTATCACCTCGTTAAGTATTTTTTCGTAGCCTTGCGGCTAGGAATAATGGTTTTTAGATAAATTATTTCATCTTTTTCTATAAAAGGTATCAAATATGCATAATCATCTGTATTTACTATAAACATCCTCTGATTTGGGTATTTATTTTGATTCGGATGAGGTACAATATCGAGTATAAAATCATTAGCTATATAGAAAACTACTTCTTCAAAAGAAATACCCCGTTATATTTGAAACTCTTTTCTATTTCCTGCTGGAGGTCATCTCTCTCTGGTGTTATTTCATCCCTGAACAATTCAAAGCAATACCCTTATAGTAAAAATTTCACCCCGGGCTTCTTGAACAATGGATTGAGTTCGACCTGACAAGGTCGACACAATCCTTAAGGTTAGCTTTCAATTTAATCTATTTTAGTAAAAATTTCGACCCATTCTTCTTT
>CBDUTX010000155.1:0-5723 GCA_965370235.1 uncultured Desulfuromonadaceae bacterium
CACAGGAGTTTCTGTTGTCAACTGTAGAACAGGAAGGGAAATTTATTCACATAATTCCAATCACCTCTTCGTTCCTGCTTCTGTTGAAAAATTATTTACAATTGCAGGAGGTTTTATACTACTCGGTCCTGATTACAGATTTAAAACCGAACTTTATAGTGATTCATTAATCGGCAACAGAGCATACAATATTTACATAAAAGGTGGAGCAGATCCTTCATTTAATATAAACGGAATAAAAAGTTTTGTTTCAGTCCTTCAGGAATATAATATTCAGGAAATCATAGGTGACATCATAATTGATGAAACATGTATTGATACGACTCCTCTTGGAAAAGGATGGATGTGGGATGAAGGATATTATGCATACAGTGCAAGGATTTCAGGAGCAACATGTAATGGCAATGTTGTCTCAGTCGAAGCAGATATTATTCAAAATACAGTTGAATTGCAATATTCTCCTGAAAGTGATTTTGTTGAAATAATCAACGATCTTCAATACTCACCAAACCAGGATTATGAAATTTCAAGGATTTTCGATGGAGAAAAGAATATCATTATTTTCTCAGGTACAATTAGCAGAAGTTTTAAAAAATCAATAAACGTAGAACAGCCGGCTTTAATGACCGGTTATCTATTGAAAAATGAATTACTGGAAAATTCATTATACTTTTCGGGTAATGTGATAAAAGGATATGTGAACAGCAGTTGCTTGCATGTCGATGATGTTTACTCACAAAATTTCAGCAATATAGCAGATTCTGTTCTAATATACAGTATTAATCTCGCATCAGAGATGATTATCAGAAAAATTGCACGTTTAAAAATTCCTGACGGTTCTGATTCAGACGGACTTGAAATCATAAAAGAAGCCTTAAATGCTATTGGAGTCGATACAAGGAATATCAAAGTTGTCGATGGAAGCGGTCTGTCAAGATATAACTTGATGTCTCCCAATTTTCTCTCAACTCTTTTAAAGGCAATGTTAAATAATTCAAGTTTTTCAGAATATTTTTATAGGAGTCTACCTTTAATGGGCTTTGAAGGTACAGTTAGTTTCAGATTAAGAAATATTTCAGAAAGGAGAGTAAGAGCAAAAACAGGCTCATTATCCGGAATTTCCACTTTAGCAGGTTATGTTGAAACAAAACAAGGAGATACTCTCGCATATGCAATAATGATGAACAATTTTTTAATTCCTTACAGCAGGATAAGAAATGTTCAGGATAGTATAATTTTCACTTTACTCAATCTGGAAGGTTTAAGATAGATATTGTACTTTTTGAAAAACACAGGGATTTATTCTATCCCCTCTCACTTTCACACGGTCTTTTTGAACTGTTAAGTGGAATTTACAAAATTGGAGAAGGAATTAAAAACCTTTATGCTCCATGTAAAATCACAGCCCTTGTGCCTGAATACCTTGAAGGTGTTATATCAGAGGAATATAATAACTGGAATATCAACTTATTTCCTGATAGAGCACTCTACATTTCATCAACGGTTTTCCCTGAGCTAACTCTGAAAGAGCAGATAGAAATCCGGGGAGAAGATGAAATATTCACATGCAAAGGTGAGATAATTGGTTTTAGATCTGATAGAGAAAATGCAGAAAATATTTTAAAAAATCTTACAGATATCGACAATATAAAATTACCAAAAAGACCGGTTGACATAATTGAATTTAAAAATCTCTGGCAGATCATCGAATTTAATTCAGAAGCTATAAAAAAGCACTTTCTTTACAGAGGAATTAAAGGAGAAATAGCTCCTACTGTCAGGATATTAAATGACAAAAAAATATTTATTGGTGCAAATTCTGTTATAGAAGACTATGTTGTTATTGATGCAAGATCAGGTCCTGTTTATATATCCGAGGGTGTTCAGATAAAATCACACTCTACAATTGAGGGACCATTTTATCTTGGACCCGGATCGGTTTTAAAACCATTTACTCATATATGTCAGGGATGCAGTTTAGGTGAAATCACAAAAGCAGGGGGTGAAATATCTCATTCTATTATACTCGGTTTTTCTAACAAACAACATTATGGTTTTCTTGGGAACTCATATCTTGGTAAGTGGGTTAATTTGGGTGCCGGGACAACAAACTCAAATCTTAAAAACAATTACTCTAATATTAAATTAAAATTTAATAACAAGATATATGATACTGACCTTAGTATTTTAGGACTTCTCTGCGGAGATCATCTTAAATCCGCTATTGGGACTCTTTTCAATACAGGGACTGTAGCTGGTTTCGGATCCAATATTTTTTCAGGTGGTTTAACTGAGAAATTCATCCCTTCCTTCAGCTGGGGGCATGGAAGCAAATATGATTTGGAAAAATTTATTAAAACTGCTGAAATTGTCATGTCAAGAAGAGAAAAAACATTGTCGGTTAAATACAGAAAAATGGTTGAATTAATATTCTGTAATGAAAATTAAAAAAATAAATCCCATCTGGATTACTCTGATTCTGATATTTTACACTTTTAACTGTTCAGCAGAGAATATAGACGAGTTGATATCAGAAAAAATATATGATAATTTTTCCTCCCCTCTTTCTCAGTCTGTAATGAGAGAAATCACACAACTTGGTGACGGTAAGGGAATTATCCTTCTGTCTTCTTCGATGATGTTCACTGAAAATGAAAATTTACACAGACTGGGTAAATTATCACTCTTTTCCTATACATTATCCGGATTTTCAACGGTAGCTTTAAAACTTTCTGTCGACAGAACCAGACCTGACGGTAGAAATCATTCATTCCCGTCAGGGCATACAAGCACAGTATTTGCAGTTGCGACAATTATTTCATATGAATATCCAGACTGGAGAATACCGGCATATTCTCTTGCAGGAGCAGTTGGGCTTTCAAGGATTGCTCTGGGGAGGCATTATGTTGGTGATGTTCTTGCAGGAGCTGCAATTGGAATTGCCAGCGGTTGGGTTGTCGAAAAATTTTCATCTAAACTTCTTTCACTTTAATGAAAACCTTCTTCGGCTTAATATGGATAACAAGACCTTTAAATTTAATAATAATTTTTTTTGCTATATTACTTGGTTACATCTCATCTGAGAAAACCATAAATTTCCCGGATATTCTTTATTTTATCCCTCTTCTTTTCATTGCAGCTGGAGGATATGTCTTAAATGATATAATTGACATCAAAGAAGATAAGATAAACAGACCGGAAAGAGTTCTTGTCAAAAAGATAATTTCAAAAATTTATGCAAAAATATTTCTTCTCATTTTATTTTTTTTCTCAATAATATTTGTGATAAACAAACCAATTCTTTTATTTTTTGCATTCATTTTAATAATTTTAGTTATTATTTATGACTTATTTCTAAAATCTACCCCTCTTGTCGGAAATATTACAACTGCCCTGGTCTCATCAAGCCCAATATTATGGGGAGCTGCTGTTACAGGTTATATCCCAAATATTTCAATATTTATTTCACTTCTTGCCTTTTCTATCCATCTCCCGAGAGAAATAATCAAGGATATGACAGATTACAGTGGAGACAAGTGCAGCGGCAGAAAAACAACTCCTGTGTTATTTGGGAATAAAAGAACAAAGCTGATAGCAATCTTTACTTTTGTTCCTGCTCTTTTGATGATTACTGCAATTCCATTGATTTTTAATTTCAGTGTTATATTTTTGCTTTTAACTGCTATTTTTGTACTTCTGCCTTTTCTTTTATCATTTCTCTATCTTCTATATAATAAATATTCAAGATCTTCTACTGTTTTAAGAATTACTATGATTTTTCAGGTAATATTATTAATCTTAGTTATATTTACTAAATAATATAACATTTTAACTAAAATTAATTCAGAATAAAAAAAAGGGCTGGAATATCCAGCCCTTCAAAAATAATACAGTCTATTTTAAAGACCAAACCATTTCAGCATTTCATCATAAACAGATAATAGAGGTTCATATGTTGTACTATCCCAATTCATTGTTCTTCCAGGAAATCCAAAAGCTGCAGTTTGCAAGCCGGTAGTCTGATCTTGAAACAGGATACCAACGGGAGTTTCATTAAATTGTGCTGAAGTTCCAACCCAATTATACAATACTGTAATCCTTGGATCAGAAGATCTTAAATTTTCAACAGCACTCAAAAGAGAATCAGCTTGAGGAGGGGAACCATGACTGCCTACAACAAATAAAGTATCAGAGGTTAAACCTAAATTAATTGCATCATTAGTTGGACTGGCTCCATAAAAATTTTTACTTAATGACTTTTCGAAATATTCTATTCCCATATATTCTTGCATAAATTGCTCACCAATTTCTGTCACAGTAATAAATTCATAAAAATTTCTGCCAAAAATCCATACTTTCCCGCCAACCTGGATATATTTAATAAGAGTAATCGGTGCGTTTTGAATTCCAGGTACGGATGAAGCCTGGTCTTCCCTAATATAAATGATCAATGAAGCACTTTTCAAAGAATCAAGATTTACTATACTAGTTGAAGTAGATGTGTCTTCAACAAATCTTATATTACTACTCGGACGTAAAACACTAAAGAAATTCTCATACCATGATTTAGCATATATTAGTGTCAAATTAGATTCAAATGCAACAATAATATCTCCATCTTCAACATCAGGATTAATTGCTCTGAATAAAAGTGAATCGATATCACTTTCTATGTGAGAATAATTTCTACCCTGAAGATAAAATGTATGTACTCCATCTGTAATAGGACCGGTAAATGTTATAAAAGAATCACCTGCAGTAGCAAGATTCTCATCAGTCCATGTCGACCAAGTATTATTATCAATTTTATATCGATATCCTATTGCCATATTACCTGTTGGATTCAAAGTGTCCTTACGATTCCACCAGACCTGAAGACCTTTCCATATTGCAGTTGTGTCATCTATTACAAACACTACCGGGATGTCCTCCTTAGCAAAGAATACTAATTCAGTACCTTCAATATAATTTAACAGTCCACTTGATCTATCCGGAGCAGTGATCTCAATAACCGGTTTAATACTGTAAACATCCCAACCTCTCATAGCTGGAGTCGGATCGACAAGACCTTCATTATCATAGGCTCTGACATAAAAATATCCCCTGAAATGCCAAACAATTGTTGTATCGATTAATGTATCTGGTGGAACAATTACTGTATCAATTATTGTGTCAAGTATTGTGTCAAGAACAATAGTTGAAGTGTCAACATCATCAATAGTGAGCTTCATTGTGTCATCAGTGGCAAATATTGAATCCCATGTCGTTATCTGTGAAGGGTCAACCGAATCACCACTTAAAGCCCATTCATAGTAAGATACAAAACCATCATAATCAATACCGTACCAATAAACAAGAGTAACTGCCGGTATTGTATCCTGCCCCGGTGGAACATTTGCAATAAATGTTTCAGGAGGTCTGTTTGTCAATCCAGGACCAACTGGTGCAGTACTGCAACCTAACCAAACCAGGATAAATAATGATGTTAATGCAACAAACAGAATTGAAAATTTCAATTTCATTCATACCCTCCTTTAAGGAACTTCAAAATAATAAATTCCGGTACTGGAGGATATCCCTATCGCACTTTGATAAACAACAGAGATCTCCAATTTCCCACGTCTGCCAGCCGGTGTTCTCCGTTCCCACATAACATTGTAAGTATGATCCTCAACTCCTCTGATGTGATCTAAAATAGACCATACTGCACCGGAAGTTTTGTA
>CBDUTX010000156.1:0-5721 GCA_965370235.1 uncultured Desulfuromonadaceae bacterium
AGAATAATTATCAAACAGATATACAAAACAAAACCAATTTTTTTCATAATTCCTCCAAATTTAAAATTTAAACAAAGTACAACATTTTTAAGGAAAGGATTTCTCCCTTCCTTTTATCACCTAATAACCGTCAGACTCTTAGTAGTCAGAAAATCCCCTGCCTGGAATCTAAGGAAATATGATCCAGAAGAAACACTTACGCCCCTATTATCAGTCCCATCCCAGAATATCTCATAAGCTCCCGGTTCCCTTTCTTCATTTACTAAAGTTCTAACTCTCTGTCCTAAAATATTATATACATCAATATTTACATTACATTGTCTTGGTAGGACAAATCTGATAGTGCTTTTATCTCTGAATAAACTTGAAACACATACAATAGAAAAATTCGTTGTAATATTAGAATCAAAATGCTTTGAATATTCAATATCTGGTTCATTATAACCAAGTTTACAAATTGCTATCTTCTTTAACCAAGGAGATTGATGATTATTACATATATAACCACCAGTAATAAACCCGCCATCAGAAGTTTTAAATAAAGCTCTTAACATAGATCGATCCCAATTATATCCATATAGACGAGATAAAGGAGCAGTTATATCAACTAGTACACCTGTAAAAGGTTCAAATTGAAGAATCAAACCTATTTTATTTTCTAATAATGGATCATTACCTGTACCAGCAACTATTATATCTCCATTATCATTTAAAATTACAGAATACATTCTACACATCTCAAGTTCTTTATCATAATATCTCTGACCCCATATTGAATCACCACTGGAATCTACTTTAACAATAATGCCACCTTCATAATTTTCACATTGCCCTACCATTACATAACCTGGATATAATGTATCCTCTTTAACATCATAAAAACATGTCCACTTATCAGAAATATATCCAAATGAAACTGAATCAATTAATTCTCCTGAAGAATTGAATTTAAAACAACAAGCTCCACCATTATTTCTGCCTTTATGTCCAACAGCTACATAATTATTATCTTCTGTCTTGATAACAGAATAAAATCTTCCAGGTAATTGAGAATTATTAAATGAATTAGCAAAATTATTATCCCATCTTATAAATGGTTCTTCTTCATAATGAAATACAAACCTTTGTATTTTAATTCTATCTACACCATTGACAACTTCCCATCCTACTGTAATATATCCTTCTCCTGAAATATCTTTGATCACTCGATAAAATTCTCCAAAACCAGGAGTTGAACTACAAATAATATTATACTGATAATTTAAAATTCTAATTGCTCGATTTACATTTCCTAATAGATCTATATATTTCCCTGCTAAGATATACATATTTGGTTCAAATTCCTCAAGTATACAATGTATCCAAGAAAAAGTTGTTTTTGCGAATACTACTTCGTTATTAAATGTTCGTTCAACTGGATTATATGTAACCAGACCAGTACTATCCTGATTGATTTTTACACTTAGAAGAAAATTATTATCTTCTTTTTCTATTATATAATCACACTCATCAAATGTTCCCATTCCATACCCAGCATCCCAGTCAAATGGATGTCTTGATGAACTTAAAGGCCATGAACAAGTCCTTATTGAAAAATATCCATCGCTTGTGCTTGTTCCTTCCAGTCTATATGGATCTACTGCTATTACTCTTAATTTACAGGTTTCAGAAGTTATATGATCTACTAACCAACTATAAGAACCCGAACCATCCTCAAATACTTCTACACTATCATCTAATACAATCCAATGTTTTCCATCATCAGTTGATAATTCTATTCTTACTTTAATATCAGTTGGATCAGTTTGATGAACACCACATGAATCAAATGAATCATAAACCTGATCAAATGTTATTTCATAATTATTCCCTGAAAATACAAGTACATTTGAATCCGGATATATTAAATTAATATGAGGAGTATTTCTTTTAATAAATACTTGTAATGTATCAAAAGCAGAATCTGTAACATGTGACCAATCTTGATATAATAAATGAAAATCATCCCACTTCAATGAAAAGAAAAACTTTTTGCTAACAATATCAATGTTTTGTAACAAACTTTCACAATATACTTTGTATTCAATTGCTCTATTTAGATGAGTATCTTCTCGCCATCCACCTTCAGTAATCCAAATTTGTTTATCTCTTAAGTGAGAATATCCCAATGTATCCCAAACATTCAACATTTGATCAATCCAAATAAAATCAGAATCATGTGTTTCACCATGTGAAAAAGCACAATGAAAACTAATTACATCTAAATAATCAAATGAACATAAAGAAGATGTATCAGTAGTATCAGTTAGCATTAATAACCAAAAAGAATCATAAGGCATATAAATAAAATGATATGGTGGAAGTGTATCATTTTGTGCACCACGAATTGTATCCCACTCACTTTGTATTGGTTCAACAGCAGGACCTACAACTTTTGCATTACTGTTTGCTGCATGAATACCTTTGCTTGCAATTCTAATATACTTTTGAAATGCACTTATTGTCCATGAACCTTCATAACCTGGCCACCATTCAGCATGCCAAGCTGGTTCATTACAAATTTCCCAATATAAAATTATTAGAGGTTCATTATTTGGTCCTCTTCGTTCACGATAAGTTCTTGGAGGATATGCACAGCTATCTATTGCCTCTATTCCATCTCCATCATACATTTCAACTAATGTTTTATAATACCAATAAATTCTTGATGAATCATTTTGTCCATATGTTGAATAATAATTCCATAAGGGCCATCCAGGATATAAAGTAAATAAATCTAAGTCATGTCTATTCATATAACAAATAAATGAATCAACTTCACTTAAATAATATTCATTAAATAATCCATTCCTATCCTGAATTTGTCCTGAACCACCATGTGGTAAGCAGTTGGGTCTGATCCAAGATATACCTAAACTCACACATGAATCTAGTTTTGTTGAATAGTCATGTTCTATGGATGATGAACCTTTCCAAACTGGAACAATACCCCAAGGAGAACATTCACTAATAACTGAATAACTACTCCCAAATAAATTCATTGAAAATAATATAACTATCAGCAATAGTAATGTTTTTTTCATTACAACCTCCTTGTTTGAATTTAAAATTAATACAAGCACAATTCATGCCAAAAATTGTTGTATTTTTATACTTCATCATTACGTTAATTACATTAATTATATTTTGGAGAAAAGCAAATATTATTTTTATATTAATAAATGGATGTATTAAATCATTACAGTGTAAAAAGTTATTACAATTTAAAAAGCAAGAAATAATCTTTTTGAATTTTTCCATCACTCTTTATTTATTTTAAAAAATTTAATCTAAAATATATTTAATAGAAAAATTTAAAAATGCTAATAATAAGTTAAGATATGTTTATAGTCAACTAATTTAATTAACATTTTATATTTTCCAATAGAATTGTACTTAAATTTAAAAGAAACAGATAATGAGCGAAATAGGGATTGGGACTTGATACATCTTCACTCTCATTTCATTCTTAGCTACGATGGGCTTTGCTTTTTTACGAGAAAATAATTGGAAATTGTGTCAATTCCAGCTTAATTTGACCCACCTGTTTGTAAGATATTTCAAGCCAAGTTAATTTTCAAGCATTTAAAAAAGGAAGGGATTTCTCCCTTCCTTTTATTATCTAATCACAGTCAAGCTCTTAGTAGAAAACAATTTATAATATCCACCATATTTATAAATATATTTAGTCAAATTGACTAAATATTTATTGACATGGATAGCAAAATAAGGTATATTAATCAGTCTTAAATGAAAATAAATTATAAATCAAGAAAATTAAAAAAGATCCTTGAAATTGAAAAATTACTTATGAAAAGATATGGATTAAAACAGGCAAAATAAATTACTCAAAGGATGAATGAATTAAAAGCAGCAACTTCCTTACAGGATATTAATTTTATTCGTGCTACACGTCTTCATTCACTATCGGGTAAATATAAAAATTGTTTTGCGATAGATTTAATTCATCCTTATCGTCTGGTTCTCAAACAAGAGGATGGAAATAAAGATGATTTAAAAACTATAACTTCTGTAAAAATTATTGAAATTGCAAATTACCATTAGGAGGATTTATGAGCTATAAAGCACCTGTTGCAATACATCCAGGGGAAACCCTTAATGAAATATTAAAGTCAGAAAATATGTCTCAAAAGCAATTAGCCAGTCGTACTGGACTACACCATGTTACTATCAGTAATATATTAGCAGGTAAAGATCCAATATCTCCTGATACAGCAATAAAGTTGTCTATGGTATTTGGTTTGTCTGAAGGATTTTGGAACAATTTGCAGAAAAATTATGAAGAAACAAAAGCAAGAATTTCGATAGAAAAAGAAATAAGCAAAGAAATTGAAATTTTCAAAAAATTTACATGTTTCACCGAATTGGTTAAATATAATTATATTGAAAAAGGTGGTTCTAATGAAGAAAAAGCAAAAAATCTTTTAAGTTTCTTAGGATTAGTATCATTTAAATTTCTTAAAAATAACTATGAAGTTGCTTTCATGAAATCAACTAGCCAGAATCTTTCAAAAGAAAATCTTATAGCTTGGTTAAGATGCGGTGAAATAAATGCATTAAAAATTAACACAAGATCTTTTAATAAAGCAAAACTAAAGAATAATCTTGAAAAAATCAGATCATTTAATCTTATGGACACGAGTGAATATTCAAAAAAATTAAGAACATTATTAGCAGAATGTGGTATCGCTATTGCATATGTTCCATATTTGAAAAATACTTATGTAAATGGAGCCTCCAAGTGGCTTAGTCCAAAAAAAGTGTTGATACAGATTACTCCGCGAAACAAATATGAAGACATTCTCTGGTTTACTTTATTTCATGAACTCTATCATGTATTAAAACATGGTAAAAAAAGAGGATACATATCGTTTTGGTCAGATGATTATCTTAATAAAGATTGTATTAAATTTGAGCATGAAGCAGATTCTTTTGCAGAAAATATTTTAATCTCAAAAAAGAAATGGGATGACTTCTATTCCAACGAAAAAATAACAGATAAAAGAATAATAAAATTTGCATCAGAAATTGGTATTAAACCGGGAATTGTAGCCGGACGCCTTGCAAAAGAAACAAATAATTGGGCAAGATACTCAAAACTTAGAAAAAAAATTACAGTAGGTGTAAATTAAGATATTTTTCAATTAATATAATTGAGTGAAGATTTAGATGTAAAAATGACCGATGAAATTGAGAATGATAAATAACTTTATGATTTTTTACTATAATAAATGAAAAATCTATTTCAATAAGTAAAGGTGATCTTAAAAAATTTACAGAGGTATCAGATCTTTTATTTGATTATGATATTTTAGAAAAAAAGCTTTTAAAAGAAGATTTATAAATAAAGAAAATTATAATTTTTCAAAAAAAATACTAAATATTTCGTAGTCACTTTGTATAAATATTATATTATTTAGGATCGGAGCTTGTATTTTTGTATTTTTCGAAGTCCCCAAGTGCTGAATGCTGCAATTCAAAATCAAGATTCAATAGTAATTTTGAAAGATTCTTCTTAATATATATTTTTTCAGGTTTATATATTATAAAATCAAGATCAGTTGTTCTTAAAAGTGGAATATCATCTCCTCCCCTTTGATATCAATAAAATAATAGAAAAAATCTCTCCCGAAGTCAATAGGAATTTAAGATTTAAATACA
>CBDUTX010000157.1:0-5701 GCA_965370235.1 uncultured Desulfuromonadaceae bacterium
ATGGTAATTCCTTATGCGATTTTAAAACCAAGATAATTTTTTAATTATCTTATCAGTGTTTGTTAAAACCTATATTATTTCATATTATGACTTAGAGAGTCTTTGCCCAACTTTGCTCTAAGAACTTTGTTGGACAGGTCTGTGGTAAAAAATCATATTGTTTTTAAATATTTCAGGTAGAAAATCCTAATGGAGTGAGATAACTACAAGTAAGAATTAGAAAAGGTTTCATAGTAATTTTGCATCTGTTAGGGTTAAACATGAACTATCAAAGTTTATAAGAAGTATAAGCTTGACTGGTAGCTATAATCGAGATAAAATTATGTAATATTTAAAGGGATATTAAGACTACCGAATATCTACCACAGATTGGCTTAATTGAATCCAGATTTGTATACATATATTTAAAGTATGTAATAAGTATTATAAGACCTGCTGACGAATTTTTTTAATTTACGTATTATAAACTTTTTTTAAGTGGAATAATATTCAATATATTTCGTTAATAACAAATCAAAATATTGTAAATAATTCGGACTTAAAGTAAAAAATTGTGAAATAACTTATGGTTAATTAAAGCAGTAATTTTAAAATAATTAGTATAGATAAACATATGTTATGTGAAAACAAGGCAGGCTAAAGAGATATATGACAAAAGAAATTTTAGAAAGATAAAAAATGAGAAAAATGAAATATACTGTAATTGGAGCAGGAAGTGGAGGATTGGTAACAGCAGGGTATATTTTTCTAAAAGGATACGAGGTTATTTTATATAATAGATCCGAGGAACGGATTAAATATATTAAAGATCATGATTATTCGATACAGTTCGGGGATAAATCGGATAAAATCAGGTTAAATTATGTTGTCAATAATCTTTCAGAGGCTGTTTATAACAGCGATGTAATAATTATTGTAATAACTGCAAACGGACATAGTGATATTGCAGAAAAAATTGCTCCTTTTCTAAAAGATGGTCAAATAATTTTACTCGTGCCCGGTAGAACATGTGGCGTTTTGTTGTTTAACCAAACATTAAACAAAGTAGGTTGCAAAGCAAATGTTATTATTGCTGAAGTAAATACTTTGTTTTTTGCTGCAAGACTAAAAAAACCTGGCTTAATTGAAATCAAAGGAATTAAAAACGAAGTTTCGGTGTCAGCACTATATTCCAAAGATACTGATTATGTGATCGATGTTCTATCGGATATTTTTACTAATATAATTAAAGCTGATTCATTTTTAGATACAAGTTTTAGTAATATTGGAGCTATTTTTCATCCGATAATATTTCTTCTAAATAAAGAACGAATCCTACAAAAGGAAATATTTAATTTTTACACAGATGGTGTAACAAAGCAGGTTGCAAAATATATAGAAAAAATGGATTTTGAATTCAAATCAATTGCATCTGCAATTGGAATGAATACATTTTCAGTTGTTGATTGGTTAAATTCAAGATACGGACTTCCTAAAACTTCGATTTATAAAATGATAAAATCTAATCCTACATATAAAGATATATTGGCTCCGACAATAATAAATCACAGATATGTTTGGGAAGATATTCCAACAGGATTAGTACCAATGTCATCATTTGGTAAGAATTTAGGAATTCCAACTCCAACGATTGATTATTTTATAGAACAAGGTAGTAAATTATTAAATATTGATTTTCGTTCTGTGGGTAGAACTTTACAGAAATTGGGGCTTTCTTCTGATAATTTAATTTCCGATTTGTGGAACATAACAATAAATAAAGAAAATAAATTACTAATTGATTCAAAAATAGATTCTGTAATTTATATAAAAGTATGAATAATACTATAACATTAGACGATACAATTGGTTTAGCAAAAACAAATTTTGATGTCCATACTTTAGGACTGGCTACAATTAATGAATTTCTTACAGAATGTGGTTTTAAAGTTATTGTTGCAAATCTAAAGGTTACCTATGCGTTCACAAATCCTCAAAATATATTTAATTCATCTTTGATAGAAAAATGGATTAAAGATAATAATATTACAGCTTTAGGCTTTAGTTATCGACTAAATTCTGATGATGCGGTGTTGATATTCCAAAAACTTATGTACCAATTGAAATCAAAGAAAATGCTGGCAAAAGACGGAGGAAAATTAAAAAGCATTTGGTTTGCAGGATTACCCGAAGCATGTAATAAAATTAAATATTTATATAAAGATGTAATTGTTTTTTATGGAGATGAATCATTTACAGATACCCTCGAAATGCTTGGAATAGATCTTTTATATTCACCAAAAGGATTTAAAGACGATAGTACTTACAAAATTGCCTTAGATGATTTTGGTAAAGAAATAATTGATAAAGAAGATTATTTATCCATTATGCCAGTAGACAGAAGTGGATATAAAAATTTTGGAACAGCAAATGATTGTTTAATAGACCGTATAAAACATGGAAGAGATAATAATTTACTTCCTGTCATAAGAGCTCATGCAGGACCTTATGTTCAAAATAGACATGAGTCTGTAAAACAATTTATTGAATGGTCCAGTTTACTGGCTCATAGTGGTTATTTAGATGTATTGTCAATTGGGACATCTCAATTAACTCAGGCAAAATTTGGAGAGAACTGGGACAATCTCCCTAATGGCGGGGGTGTGGGAGTTAATTCACCTCAAGAATATGAGCGTATTTATGAAGCTGCAAAACCAATGCTTGTAAGAACTTATTCGGGTACAAAAAATCTTCGAAAACAAGCTGAAATACATGAAAAATCATTAAATATTGCCTGGCATGCTTTATCTCTATGGTGGTTTTCTAAAATAGATGGACGAGGAGAATTAAATCTTCTTGATAATTTATCCGAACATTTTGAAACAATTAAATATATTGCAAAAACCGGTAAACCTTATGAGGCAAATGTAGCTCATCATTTTGCATTTCGCTCATCGGATGATGTAAGTTATGTAGTATCTGCTTTTTTAGCAGCAAAAGCGTCTAAAAAATTAGGCATAAAACACTTTATTCTTCAAGTAATGTTAAACGTCCCTAAACATACATCTGCAATTAATGATTTAGCTAAAGCAAGAGCAACATTAAGTATGGTAAGAAACCTTGAAGATTCGAATTTTAATGTATTTTTGCAAACAAGGGTCGGATTAAGTTATTTATCACACAATATTGATAAAGCTAAAAAACAACTTGCATCCATAACCGCATTAATGGACGATATTGAGCCGTTTAATAGTCAAAGTCCGGATATAATTCATGTAGTTAGCTACTCAGAAGGTAACGATTTAGCAACACCGAAAATAATAGATGAAAGCATTAAAATAACATTGCATTCTATTAATAAATACAGGGAATACCGAAAAAAAGGCTGGATAGATAATATGGATGAGAATCAGGATGTTAACAAAAGAATGCATTATCTAATAAACGAAGCTAAAATAGTTGTAAACGCAATTGAATCTTCAATTAAAGATACATATTCTCCTCAAGGTTTTTGCAACATCTTTAAGATGGGATTTTTACCTGTTCCCCAGTTAATGTATTGTAGAGAGGAATTCCCTGAAGCTGTAAAATGGAATACCAAATTAAGAAACGGTAAAGTTGATATTTATCTTGATGATAAAATAATATCAGCAAAAGTAAGAATGAATTCAATAATAATAAGGTCTTTTAAAAATGACAAAAATTAAAATTGGTTTATTAAACAAAAAAAGAGGAAATTTTAAAATACAAGAAAAATTTAAAGGTGCAGATAAAGTTATTGACGAAACATACAAAGAAGTTGCTCATCACAAACAAGCATTAATCGATGCTGGGTATGAAGTATGTACTATTAACTGGGGAAATTATTTTATCAAAGATTTGATAGATAGCAAAGTTAATTTAGTGTTTAATGTATCGAGTTTGACAGAAGCTGCTATATTAGAAGAACTTGAAATTCCATTTGTAGGATCAGATACCACTGCTATTGCCATTGCAACTGATAAATCATTGGCAAAAAAAATATGGGGAAGCGAAGGATTACAAACATCTCCTTTTCATGTAGCAAAATCTGTAGAAGACTGTTCATTATTTAAAGATAATCCACCTTTTGATTATCCTTTGTTTATTAAACCTGTTGCAGGCAGGGGTAGTGCTGGAATTGACGATAACTCAATTGTCGAAAACTACAATCAACTTGTAAAAGGTGTTGAAGAAAGATTAGATACAATTAAACAGGCTGTTTTAATTGAAAAGTTTTTGCAGGGAACAGAAATTACTTTTGGGATAATTGGTAATGAGAATGATATTGAGGTTTTACCACCTCTTGAAATTTCTTTCAGCGGGGAGGCACGTTTTTTAACATTTGACAAGAAAGAAATTGATGATGACACCTTTTTTTGCCCGGCAAGATTAAATAATGAAGAGATGCGCAAAATCAATGAATTTGTAAAAAAAGCTTATCAGGCTCTTGCCTTTAACGATTATGGACGAATTGATACCATATTAACCAAAGAAGGACCTTATCTTTTAGAAGGAAACTCTTTTGCAGGCTTAATGTGTACTCCAAAAGAAAAACCACATAGCTACATTGGATTCATGGCTGTTGCAGCTAATATGAGTGCTTCAGACTTAATCGATAAAATTGTAAAATCATCTTTAAAAAGATATAGAATAATGTAATGCCCAGATTAGAAATTGATATAAACAAGATAAAACACAATGCTAAAACATTAAAAGATTTATTTGCTAAAAAAGGGATTTCTGTTACTGCCGTAATAAAGGGAGTAACAGGTTCTCCTGAAATTGCAAATACAATTCTTGAGTGTGGAATCACCACTATTGCTGTTTCCCTTGTTCAGAATATAAAAAAAATGAAAGAATTCGGAGTTAAAGCAGAATTTTTACTTACACGCTTGCCTGCACACACCGAAATCCCGGATGTAGTTAAATACTCAGATATAAGTTTAAACTCTGAAATATCAACAATTAAATTATTATCAGAATATTCTTTAAAACAAGGTAAAAAACATAAAATCATATTAATGTTAGAACTTGGTGATTTAAGAGAAGGGATATTACCTGAAAATATTGACTTAAATGTTGAAAAAATAATACCGTTAAAAGGCGTTGAACTGTATGGCATTGGTGCAAATCTTGCTTGCTTCGGAGGTATAAAACCAACAAAAAAAAATATGACTGAATTATCAAAAATAGCAGATCGTATCCAAAAAAAACATAATATAAAACTACAGATGATTTCAGGTGGGAATTCAGCAAATTATGAATGGTTTTTACATACAAATAATATAAGAAATATTAATAATCTAAGAATTGGGGAGGCTATCTTATTAGGTAGGGAAACATTGTACAGAAACAAAATCCCACAATTATATACAGATGCATTTACTTTAATATGTGAAGTTATAGAAAGTAAAATAAAACCATCTCAACCTTATGGAGAAATATGTCAAAATGCATTTGGAGAGAAACCAAAGTTTACAGATATTGGTAATATCAATCGTATATTAATTGGTATTGGGGAACAAGATGTTGATACAACAGCTATAACACCAAGAATAAATGCTAAAGTTATTGGAGCAAGCACCGATCATTTAATTTTACATTCTAACAACCATATTGAAGTAGGAAGTAAAATAGCATTTGATATTAACTATTCGGCATTACTTAGATTGTCAACTTCACCTTATGTGAAGAAAGTATT
>CBDUTX010000158.1:0-5700 GCA_965370235.1 uncultured Desulfuromonadaceae bacterium
CCTGTAAAATATCCTTGCTAACTTCAACCGGACCCGGAATGTAGAGTTTTTTATACTTCATACTTCCTCCTTTAATATTTGAGTTGTTCTTTATCTAATTTCCTTATGAAATCTTATTGTATTATTAGTACAGAAAAAATCAAATTAAATTTAATATTAAGAGAATATATTTATTATAAAGAGTCAAATATTGTAGACTTACACCTGACTGCGTAGTTATAGTCTTGAATATGGTTCGAAAAGTCGTGAATATTCTTTCATTGCATACCTATCTGTCATCCCGGCAATATAGTCACATATAACTCTGTGCTTAGATTCCTGTGTAATTCTGTACTGGTGGTCTGGTGGCAGCTGTCTTGGTTCAGATAAATAGGATTCAAAAATTCTTTTTATAAATCTCTTTGCTTTATCCTGCATCTTAACAACTTTGTAATTCTGATATAAATTAAGGTATAAAAACTCTTTTAATTCCTGGTTTTTTTCTTTCATTTCATCCGAAAAATTAATAATAGTTTGATTGTTTCTAACATCTTCAACTGATTTGATATTAAAAATTTTCAAATTTTCTTCAGAGGTTTTTATTACATCGTTTATCTGTCTTCCGATAAGTTCTCTTACTGCATAGGATCTGAGAAGGTCTTTATTAATTTTATATTCAAGCCGTATTTTTTTAATTTCCTCTTTCCATAGTTTTATCTCATATAAAAGATCAAAATCTATCAGTCCTGATTTTATTCCATCATCAACATCATGATTGTTATAGGCAATTTCATCTGCAACATTGACTATCTGAGCTTCAAGAGGAGGACTTTTTTCGGGTTCAAATCTGTCAGAATCTCCTCTTTCAGGAGAGTCATATTCGGTTTTGTGTTTTATTATACCTTCTCTCACTTCATAAGTGAGATCTAATCCACTGAAATCTTTATAATTTTTTTCAATTATTTCAACAACACGCAGACCCTGTCTGTTGTGTTCGAAACCACCATGATTTATCATCAAGTTGTGAAGCATTTCTTCTCCTGCATGCCCGAAAGGTGTATGACCTATGTCATGAGCCAATGCTATTGCTTCAGTCAGATCTTCATTTAAACTTAAAATTTTTGCTATTGATTTAGCAATTTGAGCAACCTCGATTGTATGAGTAAGTCTTGTTCTGTAGTAGTCACCGACATGGTTTACAAAAACCTGAGTTTTGTATAACATGTGCCTGAATGCTCTTGAATGAATAATTCTATCCCGATCTCTTTGAAAATTTGTCCTCATTTTACTTTTATGCTCTTTGTGATCTCTGCCCTTGCTCATAGAGGAAAGAAAAGCCCATGGTGCAAGAAATTCTTTCTCGATTTTTTCCTGTTCTATTCTATCTCTCATACTCTCCTCAATGGTAAAAATGTCTTCTATGAGTAAATATCATAGATATTCCAGCTTTATCAGCATATTCTATTATTTCATTATCTCTTTTAGAACCACCGGGTTGTGAAAATGTTCTGATAGCATTTTTGAAAGCATATTCTACAGCATCCGGGAAGGGGAAAAAGGCATCGGATGCGAGTACTGCTTCTTTTGATCTGTCTCCGGCTTTTCTACATGCTTGAATAACTGCATCTACTCTACTCACACAACCTCCTCCAATCCCGACCAATGTTTTATTTTTTGCAAGTACAACAGAATTGGATTTTACGAACATCAAAGATCTCTGAGCAAATATTAAAGAAGCTATTTCATCTTCAGTAGGTTTTTTCTTTGTGACAATTTCCCACCGGTCAACATCTTCAAAGTTATCATTTTCCTGAAGTAGGAAACCTCCGGTAATTGATTTAATGTTTAAAGATTGAGATAATAAAAAAAGGTCTGAATTTAATATTATTTTCCTTTTCTTTTTCTTTTTTAAAATAATTGTTGCATTTTCTTTTGCTCCCGGAGCAATAACCATAACAATAAATCCTTTTTTATGGATAAATTCTGCAGTCAGTTCATCTATTTCTCTGTTAAGAGCGATTACACTGCCAAATGCTGACATAGGATCCGTTTCATAAGCATTTGAAAAAGCATCTGCAAGTGAATTATCTGAAGCAAGTCCACATAGGGTTTGATGTTTGATTACTGATACAGTTGGTTCCGGAAAGGTCTTAACACTTTTGACTGCAATTTCCGCATCAAGAATATTATTGAATGACAGATTTTCACATAGTGATGGAAGATTTATATTTTGAAGAGGATCTTTGTAGTAATAAGCTTTTTGGTGAGGGTTTTCACCATAAAACAAAGAGATATCCCGGTTTGCGGATATATTCATAGTTTCGGGGAAAGATGAAGGATCAAATGTTCTTGCAATTATTGAGTCGTAATAAGATGTGAGCTGGTAAGCTTTCACAGCACATATTTTTCTGAATTCAAGAGAAGTTTCTCCATTGTTCTTTTCCAGTTCATCAGCAAGGGTTGTGTATTGTTCGGTAGATGTAATTACTGTTACATCCGGATAATTTTTAGCAGCAGCTCTGACCATCGAAGGTCCACCGATATCAATATACTGAAGTAAATCCTTTTTATCTTTAAAATTGTATATTTTCTCTTCAAATGGATAGAAATTTACAACTACAAGGTCAATTGGTTTTAAAGATAATTCACTTAAAGTATTTATATCACTTTCATTATCTCTTCTTGCAAGAATCGATCCAAAGATATTCGGATGAAGTGTCTTAACTCGTCCTGAAAGTATTTCAGGGAAGTTTGTGTAATCTTTGATATATGTTACTTTATATCCTGCTTGCTCAATATATTTCCCTGTATTGCCCGTTGATAAAATATCAATGTCATAGTCTGACAGTGTTTTTATCAGAAAATCAAGATTTCTTTTATCACTTAGTGAGATAAGTGCTCGTGAAATTATCATATTTTTCCATGTTTAAACATTTATTTATCAGCGGACCCGGTGATCATTATATAAACGGTCATAATGATTAACTGTAGATCAAGCCACGGACTGACTTTATTAATGTAGTACAGATCGAGAAGTATTGTATCGGAGAAGCTCGTACCTTTATTTTTTAAAACCTGCCAGATACCAGTACAACCCGGGGTAATTTCATATCTTTTTTTGTGCCAATTGTCATATGATTCATATTCTACAGGAAGACATGGTCTCGGACCTACAAGACTCATATCCCCTTTTATTACATTGTAAAACTGAGGTAGCTCATCTAATGCTGTTTTCCTCAAGAAGTTTCCATAACCTGTAACTCTGTCTTTTTCAATAACTTTATTAACTATTTCGTTTTCATTGTTGATGTAATTGATATATTTTTCATGTCTTTTGTTGTCCTTTTTCACCGAAACAGGTTTCATCGATCTCAATTTATAAAATATGAATTCTTTACCATTTTTCCCAATCCTCTTCTGTTTTATCAAAAAAGGACCCGGGGATGATAATTTATTGATTATGAAGGATATTAAATTAAACGGTGAAAATAAAAGGATTGTAACTGAAGCAACAAGGACATCTATAAATCTCTTAAAAAATCTATACCATCTGTAATAAGGAGATTTGTTAAAAGGGATGACAGGAATATCGGAATACCATTCAATATTGAGAAGATGTGATAATCTGCTGTATATTAGAGATGTTACTTCTACGAAGGGAACTATTGGCGTAAATCTTCCGATTAATTCAATTATGTTTTTCGGGTTGAGGGAGTCAACAGCTACTATTAAGTGGGTGATATTATTTTTCTTGATGAATTTTTCAGCATTTTCATAAGAATATATTCCAAGGTATTTTGTACCATATTCTTGTGAGGAATCATCTTCGAGAAAAAAGTATCCACTTAGATCGAGACCGCATTCAGGATGTTTTCTTACAACATCTGCTGTATATAGACATAGGTGCTTATCTCCAATGATAAGGAGTTTTTTTCTTGTTATACCTGATTGAATTAAAGTTCTGTGAATATAGGAATACAGTATAACCCTGAATATAAGGAATAGGAACAGAGAGATAAAACTCCATGTCAGAAGTACAAATCTGCTGGTTGTGAAAAGCACTTCGGTTTTGAATATAAACTGAATAAGCATATAAATAACAGCAGAGAGAACAAGACCTTTGATGATTCTAATTAATTGAAGTGATTTTCTAGTGATTATGTTTATCTTATAGAGACCATAGTAGTAGAAAATAAATATTGTCAATAAGGAGAAGAGCATGAAAAAACTAACAGAGGGGATAATCTGAATATTAGTCCAATGCCAGTCTATAATATCTATATGTGGAGCAAATCTTATTCTCATAGCAACAGCAAATGAGAAATTTAGAATAACTAAATCAAATAGAAAAAGCAGGACTTTATACCAGTGATACTTTGGTTTCATTTAAACATCCTCATTAAATACATGATATCATTTAATAAATAAAAATCTTTATGTAAAGTCATTTTATAATACAATAATACATCTGTTATTGATATTATAAATGTTTAGCAGACTTTGGAAAATAAATATAAACAGTATTCAGGGAGGTCATGTGAAAGAGATTCCTTTTTTAGATTTACAGGCTCAGTACAGGTCGATAAAGAGTGAAATTGATGAAGTAGTTATCAATGTAATCACCGAAGCTGCTTTTATTGGAGGGCATTATTTAAGTGATTTTGAAAAATCATTTGCTGAATTTACCGGAAGAAAATATTCAGCGGGTGTTTCAAGTGGAACTTCAGCTCTATTCCTTGTATTAAAATCACTTGGGATTGGTAGTGGAGATGTAGTTATAGTTCCAGCATTTAGTTTTATTGCCACAGCTGAAGCAGTTACATGGGTTGGGGCAAGAATCAGATTTGTAGATGTCAAAAAAGAAGATCTGCTGATTGATGTTGAAAAAATAGATTATGATGATTGTGTCAAAGCTGTAATACCCGTAGATATCTTTGGGAAAATGCTTAATCCAACCGCTCTGCTTATCAGTGCTATTGAAAATGAAGTCAAGCTGATCTGGGATTGTGCTCAAAGTCATGGAGCTGCTGTTATATTAGATGATTATATAAAAAAAGCAGGTTCTATAGGAATTGCTTCCTGTTTTAGTTTTTATCCGGGGAAAAACTTAGGAGCTTATGGAGATGGAGGAGCTGTAGTAACTGACAGTGAAATAATTGACAAAAAAGTCAGGATGCTTTCAAACCATGGAAGAGAGAGTAAGTTCGACCATCTTGTACCAGGATATAATGAAAGACTTGATGGAATTCAGGCTGCTGTTCTCGATGTGAAGTTGAAGCACATGGAGAAGTGGAATGAAAAAAGAAGGGTATTAGCAAGAATATATAAAGAAAGATTTATCCCAATCGATATTTGGTTTCAATCTGTTTCAGAGAAGGATATACCGGTTTATCATCTTTTTGTCATACAGCATTCTAAAAGAGATGAACTCAGAGATTTTCTATTTAAAAAAGGGATATCAACAGGTATTCATTATCCTATTGCACTGCCAGGGTTAAAAGCATATCGTGATCTTGGTCATGTTCAGAGTGACTTTCCTGTTGCAGAGCAGGCTGCAGCTGAAGTATTATCACTGCCAATTTATCCAGAAATGTCAGAAGATGATGTTCACTATGTTTCTGATGCTGTGATAGAGTTTGTGAAAGAAAAGGGTTTGTGAAAATAAGCAATGAACAATGAGCAATGAAAATAAGTTACAAGTAGCAAGTTGAAAGTTACAAG
>CBDUTX010000159.1:0-5700 GCA_965370235.1 uncultured Desulfuromonadaceae bacterium
GTAAATATCATTTTATCACCGGGAAATATATACTTAATCTCTGATCCGTTAATGTGAAATAAGCTGTAAATTGAAGCGTCATTATGTTCATCTTCATATTTGGCTCTGAGAATATCTATTCTATTGGGCGACAGAAAATCGATATGGAAATCTTCTCCACAAACCATATCACCCGAGCGGATCTCAATTAATTCTGATCCTGCCGCATTTAAAAAATCTCTGTAAACTTCAGTATTCTTATCAATACCGTTGTATAGTACTTTTTCAACAGGAAATTCCTCAAGAACATAAATCAAACCTGTTATATGATCGGCATCAGGATGAGTAGCAATTAAAAGGTCTATTTTTTTATAACCGGATTTTTCAAAATATGGTAAAATTATATTTTTTCCTATCCAGTTATGTGGTCCTCCGTCAATTAGAATATTATATCCTTCTTCCGTATGAATTAATGCTGCATCTCCCTGCCCAACATCAAATACAATGATATATGGTTTTTTTTCTCGATATATTTCAAAAACTCCAAATACTACAAAAAGAAGTAAAAAAACCAACATATACTTTAATCCCTTACGATTAGTTAAGCTTAAACGGAAAAATAGCAGAATTAAATAGTAGATAATGAGCATGTAGGGTTTAAACGGTCGGATATGAAAGTTCAACAAACTAAACTCAGATGTAAATCCTGTAAGTATTATAATTAACTTCCCCAAAAGCCAAGCGGCATTAGAAAATACTGAAAAAAAAGCTGAACCAAAAATAATAAAAAGAAGGATTGAAAGAAGAAAAACATAAAATACAGGTAAAAATATTACATTTGACAGAAATGCTATAATAAAAATATTACCATAAGTTGAACCAATTATCGGAAGAATCCCGAGGTATATTACAAATACAACCATAAATCCTGTTGCAAAGTACTTCAACATCAATGATTTAACATTTTTATTGATAAATCGTTGTACAATAGGCATAAAAGTAACCAGACTGAAAACACATCCAAAAGATAGTAAAAAACCACTGTCCCATAAATTCAAAGGATCTTTTATTAGAATTATCAGTCCGGCAATTCCGAGCAGATGATAAGGATCTCTATTCCTTTCAAAAATATATGCCAGTATGAAAACAACAATAATCACCACTGCTCTCCAAACCGAAGGATTACCTCCCGATATTATCAAATACAAAATGAGAAAAAAAGCTGTCAGCAGATATCTTATTTTTTTTGGTATTGCTGCTAAAGTTAATAATCCGCTAATAACAAGGAATAATATACCAACATGAAGCCCACTTATTGCAAGAAAATGAGCTATTCCACTCCTTTGGAATTTATCCCTTAATTGATCTTCAAGAGAACTTCTATCTCCAATACTTAATGCTAAAATTAATGAAATCAATGCTGAGTCAGGATAAAATTCATTTTTAATTCTTCTTCTAATCGAATTTCTCAGTTTGTTGATAATATTGTCAGATCTACACATTATTTCTACGCTATCAGCATAGAATACAGCATATTGCCCTTTTGAAAGAAGAAACCTGCCATAATCAAATTGATGAGGGTTTGTTGAAAATGGTAGGGGATATAGAAATCCTGAGGCTGAAATTTTATCTCCATCCTCAAGTTCAGTATTAGTGAACAGACATAGAGAAGTTGTCAAATGCTTCTCATCTATAAAATCAATATTTACTTTATAACCACTTCTTATCACAGGATCAACCTGCCCTTTGATCGAACACCTTATACTTCTACCTGTATAAGTAAAAATATTTTTCTGAGGTATTTTATAATAACCCCAGATAATAAAGAAAAATATCAAAGCAAGAATAATCAAGATCCATGAAACAAAACCATTTTTAATAAAAAAAACAGAAATTACAGTAAAAATGACAAGAAAAATGAAAGATAAAAATGCTATGGTTAAAGGAAAAAGAATTGATGAAAGATATATTCCTGAAACAGCTGAAATAAAAAACCAGAAAGCTGGTTTTTCAGTAAATATTTTATTTTTTTTTGAAGAAAGTTCTGAATTTTGAAAATATATTCCCGCCCTCTGAATTAATAATTCTGCGAGCTTCTTCAAGAACCAACATTGCTTCTTCACATTCAGGATCCCATTTCAAAGCATCTTTTGCTGATTTTTCTGCTTCATCAAGTTTACCAAGGGCAAGTAAAGCTCTTGCATAAATTGCATGAAAAATGCCTTCAAATAATTTATCATTCATTATCTTTTTTATCTCATTAAAATTCTTATTGATATTTCGACCAAGATTAATCTCAACCATATCATAGTATGCTACGTATTCAGGTCTTTTACTTAACTTTAGAACACCTTCCATAATTTTTTCAGCTTTTGCCCATTCATTATTACTAGCAGATTTTCTTGCATCATTAAATAATTTTTTTGAGTGAAGAATTGTCCCTTTATCGACTTTTCCTCTTAAATTTCTGTCATATTCCCTTCGCATCTCATGGTCAGTCAAAGTTCTATATGCACGGGTAATCATAGCAAATTTATCATTAGCCTTCTTCCAGTAAGGACTCGTTTTATCCTTTACATGATCCGGATGATAGATTTTGGCAAGAGATACATATGCATCTCTGATCTCTTTATAAGTAGAATAAATGCTGATATTCAAAACATTATAATAATCTTCCATAAAAAAGATAATATTTCCAATGACTTGTTTATGTCAAGTAATTATCTTGATTGCCTGTGAATGAAGAAGTATAATGTGTAAATTTTATTAAGCAAGAATGGAAAAAAATCCTAAAAGAAGAGGTATTTATGAAACAAACAATGAGACAGAATCAAATCTCTTTAGAATTACCAGATGATGTATATGAAGGAGTTTATTCGAATTTGATAATTGTAATGACTTCACCTGCAGAATTTGTTCTTGATTTTGCACGAATAGTTCCGGGTAAACCGAAGGCTAAAATTAAAAACAGAGTTATTATTCCTCCTCAAGCTGCAAAACAGCTTGTAAGGATGCTCACAGAGAGAATAAAAGATTACGAAGAGAGGTTTGGAGAAATTAAATTTGAAGAACAAAACAAAAACATTATTGGTTTCCAGAATTAAGAGGTAAGAATGGACATAAAAAGAAAGTTAAGTGACTTTTTTAAAAGAGCTCAGGTACTCCTTTCCGGAGGTGGGGAAAAATCAATAGAGAAACAAAAAGCGAGAGGAAAACTGATAGCACGAGAGAGGATCGAACTTCTCCTCGATAAAGAAAGTTTTTTAGAAACGGATCTTTTTGTTGAACATCAATCAAAAGGTTTTGGATTGGATGGAAAGAAATTAGCTGGTGATGGTGTTATTACAGGAGTTGGTAAAATCAATCATCACCCTGTTGCGATTTTTGCTCAGGACTTTACAGTTGCAGGAGGCTCACTTGGTCAAGGTCATGCCTCCAAAATTGTAAAAATTATGGATCTTGCTGAAAAATCCGGAATTCCTCTTATCGGTTTAAATGATTCAGGAGGAGCAAGAATTCAAGAAGGAGTTGGAGCACTTGCAGGATATGGGAATATATTTTTTAGGAATACGAGACTTTCTGGTGTAATTCCTCAGATATCAGTTATTCTCGGACCCTGTGCAGGTGGAGCTGTTTATTCACCGGCTCTGACTGATTTCGTCATTGTCGTCAAGGGTATAAGTAAAATGTTCATAACAGGTCCTGAGGTCATAAAGACTGTAATCGGAGAAGATATTTCTATGGAAGAACTGGGAGGAGCTAAAACTCAATCAGAGATCACAGGAAATGCTCATTTTATTGCAGAAGATGAAAAAGATGCATTTAACATAATAAAAAAGTTAATTTTACACTTACCTTCAAACAACAAAGAAAAACCGGCACTTGTTCCATCTGAGAATCCAAAAAGTAAGTTTGATATCACAAATGTCATCTCATCCGATCCAAAAATAACTTATGATGTTCTTCTTTTAATCAGATCCATTCTTGATTCTTCGGACTTCCTTCAAGTTCAGGAGCATTGGGCAAAGAACATTGTTACTGGACTTGGAAGATTAAATGGAAAAACAATTGGTGTCGTTGCAAATCAACCTTATTACCTTGCAGGAGTTCTTGACGTAAATGCTGCAGATAAAGCGAGTAGATTCATACGTTTATGTGACTCATTCAATATTCCTCTTCTAACCTTTGTTGACATACCAGGTTACCTGCCAGGTATCGATCAGGAATATGCAGGTGTCATCAGACATGGCGCAAAAGTTCTATATGCTTATTCTGAAGCAAGTGTCTGTAAATTGACAGTAATAATAAGGAAAGCATATGGCGGAGGGTATATAGCAATGTGCAGCAAACATCTCGGTGCAGATTTTGTTGCAGCCTGGCCTACGGCTGAAATCGCTGTTATGGGACCTGAAGGAGCAGCAAACATACTGTATAAAAAGGAAATAGCAGATAGTGATAATCCTGAAGAGACAAGAAAACTCAAGATAAAAGAATATCAGGAAAAATTTGCCAATCCTTATATTGCAGCTTCTAAAGGTTTTATCGATGCAATCATAGAACCTGAAAAAACGAGAGAGGTTCTAATTGATATGTTGAATCTATATTATGATAAAAAAAGAGACTCGATATGGAAACATCATGGAAATATGCCGGTATAAGAGGAATTAAATGAAAGATAAGATATTACTCAATGTGGATTATACAATCTATAAAACAAATACCTTCAGAAGAATAAGTCCGGGTGTGAAGTACGCTGTTAATCAACCGGATAAGATCATTGCTCCTATCCCGGGAACAATACATAATATTAATGTTCAGACAGGATCCAAAGTAAAGAAGGGGGATATCATGTATATTCTTGAAGCAATGAAATCCTATAATAAAATGATTGCTGATTTTTCAGGTATAATTACAGATATTCTCATAAAAACAGGTGAAAAAGTAAAAAAAGGACAGATAATTATGTTAATGGGACAAAATGAAATGGTGGGAAAATGAAGCAATTAAAGAGAAATGATTTGAAATGGAACTGTCCAAAAGATGTCTTTAATTTTAAAACTACAGAGGAAATCAAACCAATTGCTGAGATAATCGGTCAAAAAACAGCAATTGAATCAATAAAGATCGGACTGCATATAAGAAGTTCCGGTTATAATATCTTCATCACCGGGCTTGCAGGAACAGGCAGAAAGAGCATAGTCCACAGATTTTTAAAAAAGAGTACAAAGGATTTTGACTGTACATTAGAAGACATTCTTTACTTCTACAATTTCGATAATCCTGATGAACCAAATGTATTTAAAGTAAAAACCAATGAAGGTGGAAATTTAGTCGCATCAATGTACTATCTCGCAGAAAAAATTGAAGATTTTATTTTAACTATATTTAATACAGATATTTACTATGACAATCTACTTACTCTCGAGAAAAAACAGAAAAAAGAAGAGGAAAAAATATTCAAAGAGATTAACAAACTTGTAAAAAAATTTGAATTTGAATGGATTAATTCTCCGCAGGATCCTTCAAAACTCCTTCTTCTGCCTTTGATCGATGGAAAAGTGGTTGATTTCACCGAACTTGCAAAACTTGTAAAAGAAAAGGCTATTTCACATGAAGCAGTTAAACAAATAAAAAAGAAAAAAAGTGAACTTGAACAGGCTATTGCAATTTCATTAAATGAAATTAGAACTATGAGACACAGACATCTCGATGAAACAAATA
>CBDUTX010000160.1:0-5682 GCA_965370235.1 uncultured Desulfuromonadaceae bacterium
AACTTTATCAAAGGGTGGCTGGAATCAATATTATATTTTCTAACCGAACCAATACATTTAGAAATATTAATATTAAATTCTGTTGCATATTTTTGTAGTATACAGTCATAATATTCAGAGCATCCACATTCTAAACATCTTGAAGTTTCATTCTTCGCCTGACTGTTTGATAAACCAAGTTCAACTTCGTTAAATGAGTTACGTCTTTCTTCAATAGGTATTGTTGCCATTTTTTCTCTTTTAATCTTAGGATATTTTGAAAATTCACGTTCTGTAATACAATTAAAAATATCTTTTTGACTTACAAAAACACTTTTCTTTTTACTTATATGTCCATTTAATAAAAAATCATTTATAGATTCAGCTGCAATACTACCATGTAAAATTGCATTTATTGCTGTTAAAGATCCTGATACAGAATCTCCTCCTGCAAAAACGCCTTTTATATTGGTTTCAAGAGTTTTTTCATCTGCAATAATGCTGCCATTCTTTTGGAATTTTAGATTATTTATTTCTGCCAGGCAATGTTTGTCAATACTCTGACCAATAGCACTGATTAAAACATCACATTTAATAAAATATTCAGACCCCTCAATAGGAACAGGTTTTGGTCTTCCACCTGTGTCACTTTCAACTAATTTCATCTTTATACAATTAACACCTTTAATTTTATTGTTTTTATTATTAATTGATATAGGATTTGTTAAAAATTTAAATTCAATTCCTTCGATTTTTGCTGCTTCAATTTCTTCTTGATGTGCAGGCATTTCTTTTAAAGACCTTCTATAAATTATTGTAACCTTTTCAGAACCACAACGAATAGCTGTTCTGGCGGCATCTATTGCAGTGTTTCCTCCCCCAATTACAAGTACATGTCCATGGAGTTTTGGTTTGTTTTTTAATTCAATATTTCTAAGGAAATCAACTCCTTGATATACACCCTCTGTATTTTCTTCACCTGAAATTTTCATTTTACGCGCATTATGAGCCCCAATGGATAGATAAAAAGCACTGTATCCACTGTTTCTTAGTTCATCTAATGTTATATCTTTTCCAAACTCGGTATTCCTTTTAACTTCAACTCCAAGATTAAGAATCCAATTTATCTCTTTATCCATAATATTTTTAGGTAACCTGTATTCTGGAATTCCATATCGAAGCATTCCTCCAAGTTCAGGAAGTTTTTCAAATATTGTTACATAATGCCCTTTTAAAGTTAAGTAGTAAGCACAAGTTAATCCTGATGGTCCACCTCCAATTATTGCAACTTTTTTTCCTGAAGCTGGTTTTTTTTTCGGATTCCATGGAGATTTGCTATCAAGATCAGCAGCATATCTTTTAAGGAAATTAATTCCAACCGGTTGATCAATTAAGTTTCTTCTGCAGGCAAGTTCACATTCTCTTACACAAACTCGTCCAATTATCAAAGGTAATGGATTATTCTTTTTTATCAGCGCAATTGCATCTCTTATCTTATTTTGCGATATTAATTCAATATATCCCTCTGCATCTACACCTGCTGGACAGCGATTTTTACAGGGTCCAATACAATCTGCATAGTGATTTGATAATAAAAGCTCAAGAGCTGTTTTTCTAGCCTTTTTAATTCTATCATTAAATGTATTTATCTTCATACCATCACTTATTAAACTTGAACAAGATGGTACCAACTTATTTAATCCTTCAACTTCAACAACACATAAAAAACAAGATCCATAAGGCTCTATTCTATTGTCATAACAAAGAGTTGGTATATCATCTAAATTATTGTCATTAATAACTTCTAATATTGTTTTTCCTTGTTTTGTTATTATTTCCTTATTATTAATAATCACTTTAATGGTTTTCATCTTTTTCTCCATTGCATTCACAGTCTTTCCACTGCATCAAATTTACAATTATCATAACATATACCGCACTTTATACATTTACTTTGATCAATTGTATGAACCTTTTTTACTGTTCCGGATATTGCATTAACCGGACACTTTTTAGAACATAAAGTACATCCGGAACACTTATCCTGATTAATCTTATATATTATAAGAGAAGAACAAACATGAGCCGGACATCTTTTATCATAAATATGTGCTTCATATTCTTCTTTAAAATATTTTAAAGTTGTCAATACTGGATTTGGAGCTGTCTGACCCAATCCACACAAAGTGTTCTCTTTTATTTGATAAGATAAATCCAATAAAATGTCCAGATCTTCAGATTCACCATTTCCCATAGTAATTTTCTCAAGAATTTCTAACATTCGTTTTGTTCCTATTCTACAAAAAGTACATTTTCCACATGATTCATTTTGAGTAAAAGTTAGAAAGAATTTAGCTATATCAACCATACATGTTGTCTCGTCGAGTACAATAAGCCCTCCTGAACCCATTATTGCACCTGTTTTAGTAATTTCATCATAATCTACCTGTAAATCACCCATATATGCAGGAATACATCCTCCTGAAGGTCCTCCCATCTGCACTGCTTTAAACTTTTTTCCACCTAAAATTCCTCCACCAAGATCAAATACAATTTCATTAATTGTCATTCCCATTGGTACTTCAACCAAACCACTTCTTTTAACTTTTCCAGCAAGAGCAAAAACTTTTGTTCCCTTACTTTTCTTCGTTCCCATTATTGAAAAAGCTTCTGATCCATTTAAAATAATCCATGAAATGTTTGCAAAAGTCTCAACATTATTAATATTTGTAGGATATCCCCATAATCCTTTTTGAGCAGGAAATGGAGGTCTTATTCTGGGAATACCTCTTTTACATTCAATTGATGCAATTAATGCGGTTTCTTCACCACAGACAAAAGCTCCTGCTCCTTCTTTTATCTTGATATTAAAATT
Source organism: uncultured Desulfuromonadaceae bacterium (assembly GCA_965370235.1). Classification (GTDB taxonomy): domain Bacteria; phylum SDB-A; class SDB-A; order SDB-A; family SDB-A; genus CBDUTX01. The sequence continues at coordinate 2,855 of CBDUTX010000160.1, forward strand.
AAAACCTGAATTTAAAATATTTATTCCAAGGAAACCTCTCTCATGACATTGTTGAATTGCATTTCTAAGTCTGTAAATTGCTTTTGGATATTCAGCTCGAATATATATATAAGCTTGTTCTGCTCCAATAGCATATGCAGCTATCATCATACCTTCGAGAACCGAATGAGGATCTCCTTCTAATATACTTCTATCCATGAATGCTCCGGGATCTCCTTCATCTGCATTGCAAATCAAATATTTTATTTTGCTGGATTCCTGTCGTACAAATTTCCATTTAGTACCTGTAGGAAAACCTCCTCCTCCTCTTCCTCTTAATCCTGAATTTAATATTATTTCTATGACTTTTTCAGGAGAATAATTTGATAAAACCATAGTTATGGCTTCATATCCTTTTTTTAAGATATATTCATCTATTGAACCGGGATCAATGACTCCACAATTTCTGAGAACAATCCTTTTTTGTTTTCTTAAAAAGGAATCTTCTTTAACCGAATCATTATCTAATACAATCCATTCCTTTACAGGGTTTTGATTAATTATATGGTCTTCTATTATCCTTTTAACTTTATCTTTTGTAACATTGCCATATAAATAATTATTTTTATTTTCTATTATTTCAACAAGAACTTCTTCATAACATCTACCCATACATCCAGTTTCACAGAGATGAAGATTTAATTTTTTTTGATTAATAATTTCCTTGAATTCTTTATAAACCAATTCTCCCCCGGCAGCTATACCGCATGTTCCCAATCCAACTTTAATTTTTGTCATTAATTTCTCCTCTGCATAATGTCAATAGATTTATAAAGACATATTTTAATGATAAATTTTATTTCTGGTCTTATTATTATAAAGAATATTGATTAATCCTTTCTATTTTAAAATGATTTATAGCCAAGTAAAAAACATTTTAAATTTGCAAATAAGAATTTGGATCAGTTATTAAATGTTTTAAGAACATTCCTCACTTTTTTCGGAGTTAACCTTCCATAAGTATTATCATTAATCATTATTACCGGTGATAATGAGCAACATCCCAGACATGCTACCGAAAGTAGTGAAAACAATCCATCATCGGTAGTTTCTCCGACTGATATATTAAGTTCACTTTGAATACATTTTAATATTTCTTTAGCTCCATTTACATGACATGCAGTCCCTTCACAAATTTTAATTATATATTTTCCTAAGGGTTTAAGACGAAATTGAGAATAAAACGTAACTACTCCATATATTTCTGCAGGAGGTATGTCAACTATTTCACCAATATAATGGATTGCTGTTTCAGGTATATAACCATAAGTATTTTGAGCAGATTGAAGTAATGAAATTAGAGCATCTTTTTGGTTTTTTTTTCTGAATAAATCAAATTTAAAATTTTTATTTTTTGTATCAGGTTTATAATTTTTATTCTTAACTTGAAGACTCCTTGTATTTCTTTGTAATTTATTTTCCATATATTTTTCCTGAAGTTGAATATCAACAATTTACATTTCCAGTAGACTAATTACCGGAAATTCTTTAACTTTTAAAATTCCATCTAAATTATTGATTTGATCCTCGATTATTTTATCAATTTCTCCAAAGAAATTTCCTTGCATAAAAAGAATGATGTTATAACTTCCGGTAGTGTAATCACAGTTAATTATATTTTTATTAAGTTGTAAAATTGGATATAATGTTTCGATTTTTTCTTTATCTGCTTTAATAAACACATACGATGAAACACCATTCTTTGAGTAGCCTTTCTTATTAAAATATTTGTTTTCATTTGAGAATGCAGCTTCAGCTGAATTTAAAATTTCATTAGTCGCATCATCTAATATTGGAGTTGCAACCAGACAATATTCTGAACTTTCAATAAAACTTAATGTTTTGATCTTATTTTCATAAAATTCAATACATCCTTCTTCAGATGTATCCTGAATTAATAATAAGATATCATAATCTCCTTTGGTAGCATCACAATAAACAATATTTTCCATAAAAAACAATTTCCTGTATGTGTCATAAAAATCAATGTCATTGTTTAGTTTAATCATTATATAAGCAGAACTTATATTTTTTTCAGTATCTTCCTTTGCTTCTGGTTTTTGACTTAAATCTATTCCTTCCATAATATCTATAAATTGTTCTGTTAATTCATCGGCAGTAAAAGGTTTTTCAAGAACTCTTGCTGCTTCAAGTTCTTTAACCTCATCTGACTGTAAGTATTCACTATATGCTGAAATTAAAATCAATGGCAGTTGAGGATATTTAAATTTAATTATTTTATATAGTCTGACTCCATCGATATCCGGTAATTTAATATCAATTACTACAAATGCAGGAAGTACATTGTTTTTCATATAAGTTTCAAGCTTTTTTAATGCACTGATCCCATTTTCACAAGTTAGTGTTTCATAACCGCTTTGCATCATACTTAAAGAAAATGTTCTTCTGTATGATTGTTCATCGTCAATCAACATAATTTTATTGTTCATTTTTACCTCCGGGTAAATTTTTAAAAGTTTCTTTTGATAAATATCAAAGCAATTACCATGCCAAATATTATAAACAATGAAATATCATTAGTTTTATCCAATAGATAGAAGACAAAAAAAAGCAACTATTAAATATTTTACATTGATAAAACCGTAATATGAACGGAAGTCTTTATTTTAAGTAATTTAGGGGAAGTGTAAAAAATATTTCATTTTGTTAATTTTTTGTACATTTAAAATAAAATAATTTATCTGACATTTAGTATAAATATAATTGAAACTTATAATCCATTTAATTTATAAATTATTTAATAAGTATCATAATAACATAATTTGCAA
>CBDUTX010000161.1:0-5672 GCA_965370235.1 uncultured Desulfuromonadaceae bacterium
TAATCTGAAAGTAAATATATTAAAGGAGGATTCAAATGAAATATTTTTTGATATTTAAATTAATTTTTCTAATTACTTTTAGCTCAGTATTTTCCATCTCTGTAGATCAACAAACCGCAGAAATTGTTGCTAACTCAAAATTATTTTATGATGAAAAAACGGAGTATTTCAATATTTATAATTGTATCGAAATCTTCAATGAAAAAAATAATAATACACTTGCTTATGCTTTTGAACTCGATCCTACAGGTTATATTATTATTACAGCCGATAATGATCTACCTCCAATAATTGCATATTCCTATACAGATATTTGTAAAATTGATAATAAAAAAGATAATGTACTCTTTTATATTGTAAAAAGAGATATCGAATTTAAACTTGAACATTTAGAATACATTCCCTCAGATGTATTGCAGGATATAAAAGAGCAATGGAAAGAATATATATCTCAAGATTTTAATACTCTTACAGATGTTTTTTTTGAACAATGGCCTCCTGCAGGTTCGACACCTACAGGAGGATGGTTGATGGAAAACTGGACTCAGGGTTCACCCTATAATAATTATTGCCCTATGGACCTGATAGCAGGCTCGAGAAGCGTTGCAGGATGTCCTGCAGTAGCAATGGGCATGATAGTGAACTTTCAGAAAAACACCAACACTACTCGATTTGATGATAATGATGATTACTATCACAATTATCATGAATATTACTGGATAGATAATGACTACATAGCTCATGATTTCCCTTCATGGCCTCAACTTAATGTGTACCTCGATACACTCGACAGCCATTATCTAAATCAATACCCTCTTACATCTTCCGATAAAGCAGCTCTTGTTTATGCCTGCGGTGCAGCATGTCATCAGGTTTATACAGCATCGGTATCGGGAACATTTGGAGTAAATCAGGCTTATAACGCATATATTAGATTTGATTATTCCAATTGTGAACTCCTCGATTCAACTTCTGACAGTCTCTACGAAAGATTGTCACAAAACATGAAGGATGCGAAACCTGCTCATCTGGCAATATTAGATGCAGCTCCAACTTACGGACATAATCTTGTTATTGATGGATATAATACAGATGACTTCTATCACCTAAATTTTGGCTGGGGTGGAAGTTATAATGGATGGTATCTCTTCCCTCTCACGGGAATGCCTTATAGTATGAACTTCATAGAAGGAATTATATTGGATATAGGCGAAAGTCAGTTAGCTATTGAAGAAGAGATAAATCCTACTGAAGATAATTCCTTTTATCTATCTTGTTCTTCATCTTTGATTACAGATAATTTGGGAATCAATTTTTCTATTGATCAGAGATGTCAGGTAAATCTATCGGTTTACAGTGTTACCGGACAGTTAGTAGAAATTATAGCAGATGATATTTTCAATCCTGGCTCTTATAATTTTAACTGGAATACAAATAATTCTTGTTCAGGTGTCTATATTATAAGAACCTCAAATCCATACAATATAATATTTAACAAAATATTATTGATTAAATAAAAAAATATTAAGAAATTTCTTTTAATATTTTTTTCAGCATTATCCTCTGCTTACCAGGAGATTGTTTTACCTTTCTTTCTAATTCTGATTTTTGTCTCGATGTTAAAGAAATAAATGTTGTTTTGTATTTCAATCTGTTCTGCATATTAAGTCCTTTATCTAACATCTCACCAATTAATTTATCAACTTTTGACGACCTTTTCCCTCCTGCCAGATCCTTAAAACTCTTTATAACACTCTTCTTGATGCCAACTAAACTTTTCTTTGTACCACCTGTAGTTTTTTTTACCGCACCAGAGCCTTTTTTACTTCCTCCTGCAGCTTTAGATGCACCCGCTTTCTTTTTAGTGCCTACCGTTGTTTTCTTCATTGCAGGCTTGGCTTTGCCGGTTCCTGCAGAAGTTTTTTTACCCTTTCTCTTATCCATAAAAAACCTCCTTTTAGATTTCCTTAAAAGAAAATGTTATCATACTTTTAATATATAATAATTTATCTTTAATGTCCTTATAAGATTTCCAGTTTAATAATCTTCTTTGACAGAAATATTATTCAATTTTAAAATGAATTATAAAAAATCAAACATTTCATATAATAAACAGGAGAATATTATGACCGGAAAAATTATAAATATTTTTTTTAAAAAGGGAAAAGACTTTTTAAATGTTGATTATCCTTTTATCTGTGGTGCTATGACATGGATCAGTGAGCCAAAACTCGTTTCATCCGTGTGTAATAACGGTGGTTTCGGTTGTCTGGCAGGAGGCAATGCTCCGGTTGATCTCCTTGAAAATCAAATAGATAGGACAAGGGAATTAACTGATAAATCCTTTGGATTAAATTTGATAACTATTGCCCCCCAATACAATGAACATCTAAAACTTATAAAGAGGAAAAAACTTCCTTTTGTCATCTTTGCAGGCAGTTTCCCAAAAGAAAAAGAAATTCAAATAGCAAGAGAAAGCGGAGCTAAAGTTCTCTGTTTTGCATCTACTGATTCAATAGCAAGTCGTATGATAAAATATGGTGCAAATGCCTTGATCCTTGAAGGGATGGAAGCAGGCGGTCATGTTGGACATGTAAGTTTAACAATTCTTCTGCAACAGATCTTATTTGAAGTACCGGAAATCCCTGTTTTTGTTGCTGGAGGAATCGCAACAGGTAAGATGTGTGCTCATATGTTTTTAATGGGCGCTGCTGGTGTTCAAATGGGAACATTATTTGCTATATCCGAAGAAAGCTGTGCTCATAATGATTTTAAAATGAAATTTATAAAAGCAAAAGCAAGAGATGCTGTGTCAACACCTCAATTTGACAGTAGATTACCTGTTGTTGCAGTAAGAGCTCTTAAAAATCAGAGTACCGTTGAGTTTGGCAGACTTCAACTGAAACTGATAAATGATATGGATGAAGGTCTTACAGATAGAAAAGAAGCTCAAATACAAGTTGAAAAGTTCTGGATGGATGCACTGAGAAAAGCAATTCAGGATGGTAATATTTCCAAAGGCTCTCTCATGGCTGGTCAGTCGGTTGGTTTGGTCAACAAGATTATAAGTATTAAAGAGATAATTGAAGAACTCGTTGATACTACTGAAGCTGAGCTCTTAAGAGTCAAGGGATTATTTAAGTGATATTTAAAAATAACTTCACTATGATATTTTCTATTAATGTCACTGAATAAAATCAATGAAACTGATGCCCGATAGAAAGCATTACAGAATTAGTTCTGTTCTTTCTGTCAACAAGCCATGAAATATCATCTTCACTTACATTTATTGAGTTCAGTCCCAGTGTATGTCTGATATCTAATGAAATAATCCAATTTTCATGATGCAGTACATAGATATCCATTTGTACACCAAAAACTACTCCATAATCAATTGTATTTATCTTTCCACTAAGCAGATATTTTTCTTCACGGTCCAAAGTCAATTCATCAAGTGGAATATTACTAGTCCCTCCAAAAAATCTGCTTACAAAAGGACCAAATAATAAATTATATTTTAAACTTCCATGATCCATTATCGTAAATTTTGCAAGAAGAGGAAATTCAGCATAATATATTATCAAACTCTGCTTATAACGCCCTCCGATATAAAGTCTTACATCTTCTTTACCTTTTGAAACAAAAAGAAATTCAGGTTGAAGTGAGATAAACCTATTAAATTTATAATTTATAAAACCACCGGTATAAAATCCACGTCTTGAACTATTATCTCCATTCACACCACCGTATAAACTCGAGATATTAACACCGGTTTTAATTCCACCTATAATATTCGAAGCTGTCAGAAAACCTGAAAACAAGGAAATTACAATTACAATTATAAAAAGTTTTTTCATATTAATTCAAATATGGACAAATTTCATTGATTATATTTTACAGATAAAATATATGCAAGTTAATTTAATATTTTTTATATTTCAGTTATTTATTACAAAGATTATTTCACGGGTGGTATGAATACTCTTGCAGCCATATCTTTATCCATCATAAACAATCCATGCCCCGAATTATTAAGCAATTTTAATTTTTTTAGAATTGTATCAACATTTGCCTCTTCCTCGACCTGTTCATCAACAAACCAGTTTAAAAAAGAACGGGTGGCAAAATCATTTTCCTCAATTGCTGCTATCATGATTTTATTAATTCTATCTGTTACAAGCTTCTCATGTTTAAGTGCATGTTCAAAAGCAGCATTTAAAGATTCCCAATCTTTTGGGGGTTCATCTATCTTGAAAAAATAAGGTCTTCCACCTCTTTCAAGCAGATAATTATACATCTTATCAGCATGAAACATTTCTTCTTCAACCTGAATTTTAAACCAATTTGCAAAACCGGTGAGATCAAGTGAGTCACAATAAGCTCCCATAGCTTTATAAATATAAGCTGAATAGATCTCAAAGTTCATCTGATCATTAATATTTTTTTCAATTCTTTCGTTGATCATTATTTACTCCATTTTTTGATATATTTAATTTTTCCAAAGACCATGAAGATTACAATATTCTCTTGCCTGAAGGCTTTCATTGAATTTAATATCAAATTCAGCAACAGGTTCATCCCCTGGTTTTAAATTTCTTCTGAAGATATTATTACCATCGATAATTTCAATCCATTCAATAAAATGTTCTTCTTTCATTGGATGTAAAGTAGAACCTACAACTACTTTGATTCCTTTATCAGTTTTTTTGATAACCGGAACATGTTTTTCTATTGAAAAATCTGCTGTCTGCTCAGTCATTTTCTTCATTTCCTGATTACAGCAAACAAGTTTACCCGCACCTATATGCAGTAATTCAACAATATTACCGCATATTTCACATTTATAAATTTCCATTCTTTTTGTCATGATAAATTCCTTTCACCAATTATTGTTTAATCTCTCAAAATATGCCTGTGGATGAAGACATGCAGGGCATTTCTCCGGAGGTTGTTCACCTTCATGAATATATCCACAATTTAAACAACGCCACATTGTTTTCCCTTCACTTTTAAACATTTTATTATTCTTTATCAACTGCAATAATTCATCATATCTTTCTTTATGATGTTTTTCAGCATTTGCAATATTTCTATACATTGTTGCAATTTCCGGGAATCCTTCTTCATCAGCTATTTTTGCAAATTCAGGATATAATATTGAATATTCTTCATGTTCACCGATGACAGAAGCTTCCAGATTTTCTGAAGTAGTACCAATTTTTCCTGCAGGATAGGTTACTGTAATTTCCAGATCACCTCCTTCTAAAAACTTGAACATTCTCTTAGCATGTTCTTTTTCCTGATTTGCTGTCTCTTCAAAAATGATTTTTACTTTTTCATACCCTTCTTTTTTTGCTTGTTTTGCGAAATAAGTATAACGATTTCTCGCCTGAGATTCTCCTGCAAATGATTTTAATAAATTTTTCTCCGTTTTTGTTCCTTTCAATGACTTCATATTTTCTCCTTTATAAAAATAAGTTAATAAAATTATAAACTGCTGAATTAAAATTTTTCATTTACATCCTTTTTCATACAATCATTACAGATCCCGAAAATATTAATTTTATATTTTGTTACTATGAAATTATTCAATTCAATATCATGATAAATATAATCATCAATTTTATTTAAATTAAGAAAGATATCCATTATTTTATCACATCTTTCACAAT
>CBDUTX010000162.1:0-5653 GCA_965370235.1 uncultured Desulfuromonadaceae bacterium
TCTATTCATATCAACTTTGTATTTATCTGTAAAAGAGTACTCAAGATAAATTCCTTCTTTGAATGGAGCCTTTTCATATTGTTTTGTACAGCTAATTATTATTAAAGACAAACAACAGCAGATGACTATAAACAATAATTTTTTTATTTTATTTTCTCCCCGTCTATGTTCATTTACTAATGAGATGAGAAACACAACTTGGGTTAATTACATAAAGATAACTCTATCTCAATAATAATTTCCAGTCAAATCTGTACTTTATATTTACCGTTATGAGCACAGCGGAAAAGTATTACTAAAATTTGGAATTGTTTCCTCATTTCCTTTTACCCACATGCTTAAGCTCACCGAATGAGACCAAAATAGGATTATCTGATCAGTGGTTTCCATTCTGATGAAACGCTTTGTTAGGAAATAAAAGGTACATAAAATAATACAATTGTAATAAACACTATTCAGTCATCCTTCATCTAAAGTATTTTACCTGCTTCCTTTTTATCCTCTTGAGAACTAGATTTGCAATCAATTTATTGAAGATCGGAATGGGAACATCAATATAATATTTTTTATCGAACAAGCCTTTTTCCTGCCACCAAACATTATCTCGTTCTATGTGAGGTGCACTCTGCTTCATTATGCCAAATAAAATGAGGTTGTATATGCTGGGAACAGGGCTCTTTTTACTTTTCATAGATTGAAGGAGTTTTTTTGAGAGATTGTCAATCTCTTTAGAAATTTTATATCTGTATTTTTGTGACCTTTCGTGAATGACCATCATTACATCCAGTGATCCAATGAAGTTGAAACCGTAGCCGCATGCTGTTCTTTTAAGATATTCGCTTGTATCTTCCAGACCGGAACTGGCAGTTGTGGTGACAATTAGTGCGATCTTATCAAAGAAACTCGGGCGATGAAAGTGATAACACGATCGGTCGATGAAGTTTTTCATGATTGCTGTTATATGATGGGCATATACAGGGGAGGAGAAAATAGTCGCATCAGCCTTATGCATCTTTTTTATGATGGACTGCAGATCATCTTTGATGGGACAGTGCTCTTCTCCCTTAGAAATACAGAGCATACAACCGCGACATAACTCAAGATTCATTTCTCCTAAAAACAGATATTCAAATTCCACAGTTTCTACCTCATTGACTTTATCTTCAATAATTCTGCACATTGATAAAGTGTTTTTCTTGCGTGGACTGCCAATAATCACAAGCACTTTCATAAATTAATCTCCTTCTGAATCTTCCCGAACATATATGTTTTGTATTTATATTTAAATAGAATATATCTTGATATTGATAAAGTAAAGAGTGCTTTGTAAAGAAACTTTATGATAATACAAATTATATATTGATTTATAATTCTGAAGTATAGTTTAAAAATAATCGAAAAAAAGTAAATCAGTACAATTTATGTTATTTTAAACTTTTTTTCCTTCACAATGAAAGTTATCTCTCTTCGGTGAGATTTTCTCCCATAATTAATCAAAGAAATACCCTTATACAAAAATTTCAAACTGGGTTTCTTGAAAAATGGATTTAGATAGACCTTATCAGATCGACATAATATTTGAATTCACTGATGTTTTGGTCAATTTACAGACCAAAATATTCAGTGAAATGGATTGTTATACATCTTATTTTATTAAGTCTATTTCTGTTTTTTATTTTTTTTTATATTACTAAACAAAGACAAAATATTTTTATGTTTTGATATTAACTCATCAGGGATAACATATATTTCATTAAAAATTTCCTTTAGTAATTCAATATAAGCTTTTGCATCTTCACTATTAAAATTTTCATAAGATCGCTCATGTACTTGATCGCTTGTAATCCCTTGAATTTTTGACATTAAATCTACATAAGTATTATCAAGATTTGGATATATAATTTTCATTGACTTAATTTTCGAGTCATAATCATCGCCTTCAAGATTTTCTTTTACTATAAATTCATATATTGTTTTTCTAATACATGCCGATGCACCTGTAAGACAATTATTTTTCACGCATTTATCTGCTTCTGCAATAAGATCTCGAAATTTTCTTGGTATTCTGTCATCAATAATAAAAAATGATGATGGTATATTCATTATAATATTTTTATCAATTTCAATTAACTCATTATCTGAAATATCCATATATTCTAAATATGTACTGTTACTATTTGGATATGTAATTTCGAAAAATTTTTTACAAAAAGAAATCTTTTCTTCATTGCTCTCTTGTAGATGTTCAGAATAAGTTCTATATTCTGTAGAATAACTACTTAATAATAAAAACACATGGTCTTGGTTTGAGAAGTCATACTTAGATAAGTGCATAGAAATATAATGACAATGACTACACTCAACAAAAATTGAAAATAAATATTTATCTTTTGTTTCATTAAACTTAACAATTCCTAGTAATAAATATTTAACTCCTTTATTTTTACAAAAAGGACAGTTATATTTTTCTTCATCAATAAAGTATTTTCCATGTAAATTTATCATTTTTACCTCTTGTTATTTTTGGACAACCCCTTAGTTTACCTGGTTTTGAAGTGAAGCGAATTGTTATGTGTTTTTCAATAAGAATCCAACTTTTCTTTAGCTATTTGTTTAAATTTTTTGTTCAATTGATCTTTAAAATCTTTTCCAACTTCATCAAATGTTTTTAATAACTCAGTAAAAGTGTTTTTCCCACCTATAAAGTCCCAATATTCATCACCAATTAAAAAATCATTCGATGAATCCATCATTCCAACTTCTGTAAAACGATGATATGGTTTAGGGTGATATGGATTATATGGAAAAGCCAGATATACATTGACAGACATTCTTCTCCTTGCAATCCATTCTAATAATTTCGTTTTACTTTTTTCAAAGACATCAATATTGGGTTTTACTGTTTTAATCTCAAAATAATATTCTTGACCATCCCTTTTCATATAGAAATCTGCGATATTACCAGATTTTTGAAATTCTCCATTTTCAACCGAAGCATTCAAGATTTCTCGTTTTTCTTTTTCTATATCTGCTTGTATTTCACCATTTCTAAGTTTTGCTACAATATTACTAATAACAGATTTTTGGTCTTTAGAAATTGCTCCACCAACACCATAGTTTCTAAAACACTCTTCTGCTGTTTCAGAAGCAATTATTACTGAAACATCTTCATAAATACTCATTCCAAGAGTTGTAGCCATAGAGTGTATAAAAGAATAAGCAGCTATTTTTTCATTGTCTTGAATAAGTCTTGCTAAAAATGGCATTGAAGTGGTCTCTCTTCCGTATTTTTTCAATCTTTTTTGATAAAAGTTCTATTATCTTTTGCTTTTGATTAGTTGAAAGAGCCATATTACATTAACTCCTCTAGTCCTGAATAATAAGGATAATGAGTTTTTATTGCTGTTGTATCTTCTGAATTAATTATAATATTTTTCATTCTATTACTAACTCCTTTTAATACACATTGATAATGATAATGTTTGCCATCAGAATATGGATGATGAGTATGAAATAAAGTTTCTGCTCTGTTTCTTGAATATTTTGAGTATTTACATTCACCTTTTGAAATTTGTTGTTTATTGAAAATATTGCAATCTTGAAGGCAATTAACTTTAATTTTGCCTATGTTATATTCGCTATCTGAATAATTTTCTATAACAAAAGGACAAAATGCAATCCACTTTAGGCAATAAGGACATCTGTCTGAATTTCTTGAATTGATAGTGTCAACTGTAGCTGTTGGTATGGCTGTTTTCAATGAGAAAGATCCGGACTGTATTTCCTTTTTAATTCCAACTTCAATTCCATAAATTCTTTTATCTTGAGAAAGTATTAGAAAGTCAGGAGGTACAAGATGGTCTGTTAAGCTATATAATTTTTGATGAAGTAATAATGGTATAATGTAGCCAATATTATTTCTAAGTAAAAAAATATACACTAAAAGTTCATGCCACAAACCTCCCGCAGTTTTAGGCAATAACTTGTCAAAATATTTATTTAGATATGCAGGTGCTGCTGAACCAGGGATTCCAATCGGATCTTGAAAAGCCATTAACTCATTATAAAAATACTCATGTAAAATTTCAGGGATATTTTTTGATAGTATTTCTAAATACCGTTTTCGTTTACCAATATCGATTGTTATTGTCTCATAGCACATAAGTATATTTACAAAGTAGATTACTCCTTTAATAAAATTGAATTTGTTTTGATTATTACCTCGTTTTGTTCCCATTGAATAAAAACCTCTTCCTAAAAAAATATATTCAATGATATCCGCAAGCACCATCTGTCTATCACTTTGATTGTAGAGTTGATTAAAAAATCCTATTTGGTTAAATACTTGGGTTAGTTTTTGATAATTTTCGTTATATAAATCATAATCAACTTGTTCATTCGGCAAAACATAATTTTTTCTACTTGAAAAGAGAGTATGTAATGACAAGATATGATCTATTGATTTTTTTACATTATTATATCTATCTTTCATTATTTATTTTCTTTCAAATGAAAGATTATTTCTGCATAAGCAGACCTGTCTTTTTCAACACGATTTAAAACAGGTCTTTTATATTCATTAACAATTTTCATTTTAGATAATTCAGCAATTTGGGGGTATAGACCATATTTATCATTTGCAACCAAAAACACATTATAATCCTGTTTCAAAAATTTCTTACAATTATTCAAAACATCAGAAATTCCTTTAATATAAGATTTTCTCGCTTCTAATCCCTGACCTTTGTATAAAGGTCCAATCTCCAATTTATCTCTTCTTTCAAAGCCAAATAAATCATAAGCATAGGCATGTTGTTCATGATAATTTATTAAACCAACATATGGCGGACTTGAAAAGATACCAGCAATTTTGTTGTCTCTAATCAACTTGCCAAATTTAGGATTTTTCTTTATTAATTCTTTTATAATATTAATTGTTCTACTGTCTGCAACTAAACATTTTTGGAAAGTATCAGTTCTAAGTTTATTAAATTGAATTACTCGTTTAAAAGTATCTTGGGTATATCTTTGCCACCAATTTAATATAGAAAATAAAGGCTTACATATCTTGCCATGTTTTTTACAATAATAGGTTGCACTTACTGGCTCTTTAAGTGTTGCTAAGTCAGCATGAGTTGTAGCACGGCATGAACGAACTGTGCGACTCAACACTAAAGCAAGGATTTTTTTTGTTTCAGGATTTTTAATAAATTTTATTTGTTTAAATACAAAATCAATTTCATCTCTAACAACTTGTAGAAACCATTTATCTAGAAATGAATCATTTTTTTTCTGTTTCAATGAAATTTTATAATTATCTAAAAGTTTATAGTAAATCTTTAGAAATTCTTCGGATTTTTGTTTTCCATATGTTTTTTCATTTATTTCTTTTTGTATGACTTTATACTTGAACTCTGGTGATGGAAAAAATTTATAATTAAATGTTTTCAATGCATCTAATAATTTATTTTCAAAATTCACATTGTTTTTTTCTTTTTGGAAATTTTTAAGTTTTTGTGTAATTATATCAGCTGTGTTTCTGACATCATTTATGTCATATTTTCAAACTTTAATATTGCTTATAAATGCATTAAATTCTGAAACATCAACTAAAATCTAATGTAAATTTAATTCACTTGCCTGCACAAGAGTT
>CBDUTX010000163.1:0-5621 GCA_965370235.1 uncultured Desulfuromonadaceae bacterium
GAGATGTAGATATGATCCTTTACAATAAATACGGAGTATCAGATCTCTCTTTTACATCTATGAATCCGAGAGAAGTTTCTGTTCTTTGGTTGAACCGTAGAGATACTGTATATATAATGCCGATGATTTTTGACAGAGCAACTGATATTGATATCTACTTTGACATGATTGACGAGAACTCATTGACACTTCTTCAAAACGGAGAAACCATTGAAGATGTTGTAAGACCTCCCTATGACGGGGTTAAATTCTATATGGTTAAATACGAGCAAGATGGAACCGGTGTTATTACAGTCAGAGGAGAAAGTCATCGTGAAAGAGATGTGGATCTGATTCTCGTAGGAAGGAATTTATTCAGAAGGTCAGAAGGAGAAGAAAACCCGAGTGACAGAGCATCAGATGAAACGATACTCTTTAATGTTGAAGAAGGAGATGTTTTTATTGCTGAGATATATGCTTATGGAAGAGGAGACAGATGCAGATATCAGATAACTTCAAAGCTGATTCCTGACAATAGAGTTTCTCGCAGTGACGTCTCTGGCAATGTTTGGGCAGTAATTGTAGGAATAAGCGGTTATCCCGGGGAAAGTGCTCTTAACAGAGCAAGTCAGGATGCACTGGAGATGTATGAAATTTTACTTTTATCAGGATTTATAACCGAGGAGAATACAGTATTTCTCGCAGATGAAAATGCAACAAGAGAGGATATTGTAGAAAGTATTAAAAGAATATCCCGTCTTGTATCACCGGGTGATGTATTCCTTTTTTTCTTCAGCGGTCATGGATGCCAGGATAGGTATTCAGAAGGTGTTCTCGAAATTGATGGGTATGATGAAGGTATCTGCCCATATCCTGTCGGGCGTGACGATGATATCTACGACGATGAAATTGCAGAAATGCTTCCTGAAGGAATTGATTGTGTGATTTTTCTCGATGCATGTCATTCCGGAGGTTTTGTAGAAGATATTTTAAAATATGATAACAGACTTGTTATAACTGCATCAGAGGAAGATCGTGAAGTTGGAGAAAGAGTACTCACTCCTATTCTTTTGAGAGCTCTTAGCGGGAGAGCTGATGAAAACAGGGACAGGTATATCTCGTCGGAAGAATTAATCGACTATGTCAGATTTCATTCAAAACATACATGTCCGGAATGTTTGTACGAATTTTCAGGAAACATTCCAAGACGGTGCCCTAATTGCGGAATATCACTTACCGGTGAAAATAGACCTATGGACCCTGAACTGGGGAGTAATATTGATCCCGATAAACCGCTTATTCCTGTTACACCGGGAGGAAAGAAGTAATGAATTCTGATGATCTGAGACAGGCTTATATTGATTATTTTGTTCAGCATGGTCACAGGCAGATATCAGGTGCATCGTTGATCCCTGAAAATGACCCAACTGTACTGTTTACAACTGCAGGTATGCATCCCCTCGTTCCGTATCTAATGGGAGAAGAACATCCTTCCGGGAAGAGACTGTGTAACTGGCAAAAATGTATTAGAACGGGAGATATTGAAGAAGTCGGAGACACTCAACACCTGACATTTTTTGAAATGTTGGGGAATTGGTCTCTTGGAGATTACTTCAAGGAAGAAGCAATTAAGATGAGTTTTGAATTTTTAACTTCTCCGAACTGGTTATCATTGAATAAGAAAAAATTATTCATAAGTGTTTTTGAAGGTGATGCCATATCACCAAGGGATAATGAATCAGCAGAGATGTGGAAGAAGCTCGGGATAGATGGATCTCATATATTTTATTTAGGGAGGAATGATAATTGGTGGGGACCTGCAGGAAGTACAGGACCTTGCGGACCTGATACAGAAATGTTCTATGATACGGGCAGAGAAAATTGTTCCTTGAAATGTTCTCCCGGGTGCTCATGCGGAAAATATGTTGAGATCTGGAATGATGTATTTATGCAGTATGAAAAGATGTCCGATGGTACTTATATGTCTTTAAACAGAAAGAATGTAGATACTGGAATGGGTCTTGAAAGGACTGTAGCAACTTTAAACGGTTTCAGTTCGGTTTACAAGATAGACAAGTTTGCAGTGATAATAAAGGAAATCGAGAAATTGTCAGGTGTTAAATATGATGAAAATGAAAAAAACTCAAAAGCTATGAGAATAATTACCGACCATGTAAAAGCTTCAGTTTTTATTATCGGAGATCCTCTTGGTGTTCCTCCTTCAAATTTAGATCAGGGATATGTTGTTCGAAGACTGATAAGAAGAGCTATGAGATTTGCAATGATGATAAATATAAGAGAAAGTCTTGGTGAGAATCTTGTAGATTTGATAATTGAAACAAACACAGCACATGAAGAATTAGGAGAAAAAAGAGATTTTATTCTTCAGTCTTTTTCCGAAGAAGAGGACAGATTTAAAAAAACATTGAGAAGGGGAATGAATGAATTTGGGAAAGTTCTTCCAGATATACTTAAAACTGATAATAAACTGATGTCGGGCAAAATAGCTTTTAAACTCTATGATACTTATGGATTCCCATTTGAGATGACCAGAGAACTTGCAGATGAGAATGGTGTTAAAGTCGATGAAAATGGATTTGATAAAGCATTTAAAAAACATCAGGAATTGTCGAGAAGTAGAAGCAGTGTACGTTTCAAGGGAGGTCTTGCAGATGCCGGTGAGAAAACAAAACACTTGCATACTGCAACTCATCTTCTTCATGAAGCACTGAGAAGGGTTTTGGGGGATCATGTCAAACAAAAAGGATCAAATATCACTCCTGAGAGGTTAAGATTTGATTTCAGTCATCCAAAAAAGATGACTTCTGATCAGATCAAAAAAGTTGAGGAAATTGTCAATGACATCATCGATAAAAATCTCAATATAATTGAGAAGATAATGAAAGTTGAAGAAGCTGTTAAATCGGGAGCAATTGCCCTTTTTGTTGATAAATATGCAGAAAATGTCAAAGTATATATAATCAATGATTTTTCAAGAGAAGTTTGTGGTGGTCCACATGTACGGAACACTGGTGAACTTGGTAAATTTATTATAATAAAAGAACAGTCCTCCTCAGCAGGTGTAAGAAGAATAAAAGCAGTACTTGACTAACATAAATAACCATGTCGAATTATTTTTAAAAAGATGATATGTTTATTATAGTGTCCGTTTCCGTTGAAATAAAGATTTTGGGAATAATTATTTAAACTATTTCTTTAAACAAAGGAAGATGCAAATGATAGTCTCATCTCTTTTAATTGCAATTATTATTGGGTATACTAGTCTTACAATCAAAGAACCAGTTGATGGAGAAATTTATAACCAAGACTGGCTTACTGTTAGAGCAATTGTTGAAAATGATAATGAAATTCCTGATTCAGTTCATTATTCACTAAATGGAGAACCAGTAATCCGGATTCCCAGATTGAATACCGATTGGTATACTTATATGGGTAATGATTTGCACACAGGATACTCCGAATCCCCTGCACCAATAGATAATACAATTCTGTGGACAGCTTCCGTAACAGGAGTCACACATGAGTTTTGCAGTCCTGTTATTGTGAAGGGTATTGTATATTTTGTTTCAGATGAGAACTCAACTGCTTACGCATTAAATGCTGTAACCGGGGATATACTTTGGCAGTATGATGTTGTTGACCATGTTGATGATGCAGTTACCTGGTATGATAATAAAATATATATTGCTGCTGATTCTGCCTGGTGCCTTGATGCAGTAACAGGTGTGAGGATATGGGCTTTCAAACCAACTCCCTATTTCAAGATGAATGGTACCCCGGCATTAAATAATGGAGCGGCTTACTTCAGTTTTGCCCCTAATTACTACTCATTAGTTGTGTATGCACTGAATGCACAAACCGGTGCTGTGATCTGGTCAAGTTATTTGCCATATTACTCAACTGGTTGTGTTACCATTGATGTAAACAAACTGTTTGTACCCACATATCATGGACCACTATATGCACTAAATGTGACCGATGGTTCGATAATTTGGGAAAATTCGTCTTCAAGTACCGGATACTGGGATTCTTCACCGGTTGTTGTAAATAATGTGATATATATCTGTGGAAATGATGGTGTAGCCAGGGCTATTGACAAGGAGACAGGTATAATATTATGGGAATCGCAAATAACAGGGGGGGGATATTACATAGCTGCTACACCTGCTTATGGATATGATAAGTTGTTCTTTGCAGATCAAATTAGTTCATTTCACTGTCTTGATGGAGAGACCGGAAGCACAGTGTGGACAGTACCTGGAGTTCAGCATGGTTCTTCAGCTGTAGCTGATGGAATTGTTTATTTCGGTGAAGGTGCCGATAGAGACTATGGAAAGGTGAGAGCACTTTCAGCCACTACGGGTGATGAAATATGGTCTTATCAGACTGGAGGTATTGAAATATACTCAAGTCCTGCTATTACTGACGGTATTTTATACATTGCTGGTATGGACGGGAATCTTTATGCATTTGGAACAGGTTTGAAATACACTTATTTTAATGACCTTCATTGTCAGGTTGGTTCAAATGAGCTGATTGTTACATCTTTCGATGATGGAATTGCTGTAGCTGCTGATACTATAACCTTTACAGTAACAGTAACAGGTATCAGCCTTGAACCCGGTAGTCATTTAAATTTGATTTCAGGTCCAAATTTCTTTGTTTCAACAGTTATGATTTCTTTTGAACTAACAATACCTGGATATACATCCGTAGAAATATACGATTTGTCAGGAAGATGTATTTCTAAACTCATAGATGCTGAACTTAATTCTGGGCAACATTCTTTTCAGTGGAATGGTACTGATTATAATGGATATCCTGTCTCTGGTGGACGATACATTTGTAGAATTCATTCCGGAAAATTTACAAAGACAATGAATTTGTATTTATTGAGGTAGAAACTGTAACATCGGATTCAATAGGAATAGCTCTATTGAATATTTTTAATAAAGTAATTTAAAGTAACCTGGTTCTTGTTGATGCTTTCAGATAAAATATATTATCTACTTTTAGGACTTTATTTCAAATAGAATTCTCGAGAATGCAAATAAAAGGGAATGGAAAATATTTTTGACGATTATTAAGATTTTTTTATTTATATCAATAATTTTCACTTTATCATGTTCTATTAATAGAGAAGATAAAATAAAAATAAATTCCGTTTTTGAATTATATCTGATTGATACATTGGTTTATAAATTAAAACCTGCAATGATAACTAAAGTGTCATGTACAAATAATTATATCTTTATTTCTTATGAGAATCCATTATATATAAATTGTTTTGATTCCACAGGATCATTAATATGTAGCTTAAGTCAATTTGGAGAAGGACCGGGGGAAGGATATCTAACATGTTTTAATGGAGTATTTTTAAATAGGGATACAATTATTGTTTTGTTCCCATCGCCACCAAAAATTTCCAAATTTAATATGAATGGTGCTGTTATTGAAAATAATAATATTTTAGTCAGACCAATGTTTGCAGATATATTAAATGATAGTATTATTGTCTTTTCATGTTTTCAATATAATGAGGGAACAAAATACATGACTTATAATTTAAATACTAACAATTTAGACTCGATAATAAGTATCATTCTCTTTCATCCAAATTC
>CBDUTX010000164.1:0-5578 GCA_965370235.1 uncultured Desulfuromonadaceae bacterium
ATGTTAATTTCCTCCTGAAATTATACATAGAAAAAATGCTTCCGGAGGCTATTGACAGCCTTTTCAATGAAACAGGATTGGAAATTGAGATAGAGGATATTATTTATTGAAACAACAAATCACACTAATAGCACGAATAATATTGAGTAAAAATATAAGAAAAATAAAAATTAATTATCAAATTAATTTAATTTATGTAATTTGTGTAATTAGTTGTTAAAATTATAATATCATTAATTATAAAAATTTTAAAATATAAGGTGAATAAATCAAATAAATTATTTTATTCCAGTATATTCTGGTCATCTGTTACATTTACAATAATATTTTTCATCTACTATATTACTATGGCTCCTACAATTTCATGGTGGGATAGCTCTGAATTTGTAACTGCTGCCTGGTGCTGGGGAATTCCTCATCCCCCTGGTAATCTGCTATATGTAACAATAGCAAGGTTGTTTACAATGTTATTTTCAAAACCCGACTCGATAGCTAAATCGGTAAATTTTTTAAGTGTTCTCTCCACTTCCCTTTCATCAATTTTCATTTTTTTTTATTTTGAAAACCTGCTTGGCATAAAAAGTATTTATAAAAAATTTCTCCTGTCCACCTCTGTTGTCTGCTCCTTTCTTGTTTTCAGTGTTTGGGACAGTGCAGTAGAAACTGAAATATACGGTCTAACCCTTTTGATAATTTCAATAATACTGTATCTGTCAAACTTGATATTTGATGGTAAAAAAAAATATCTTTATCTAATGGTATATATTTTTGCTCTTTCAGTATCAATC
This sequence comes from uncultured Desulfuromonadaceae bacterium, assembly GCA_965370235.1. Classification (GTDB taxonomy): domain Bacteria; phylum SDB-A; class SDB-A; order SDB-A; family SDB-A; genus CBDUTX01. Next base: position 789 of record CBDUTX010000164.1, read on the forward strand.
CATCCACTCCCACTGATTTTGATAATACCCCTATGTCTAACTTCGATCATCGTTGTAATTAATAAAATAAAAAAAAGAAAAAAATTAAGTGTAAATCCAAAAATGATATTTTTATTATTGATTATAATAATTATCGGTTTGTCATCTATTCTGATAATGTTCTACAGAGCTCAATTAAATCCATTGTTAAATGAATCGGGGATAGAAAACTTCAAAGATATCAAGAATGTTCTTCTCCGGAATCAATATGGCAGTACATCACTATTTGTCAGGCAAACTTCCGTTCAAACCGGCTATAGCTTTATAAAAGCTCTCTTCTTCCAGATTGGTTCTTATTTCAATTATATAACATGGCAGTATTTGCCTTTTGTTAGAATGGATATATTCGGAATTATCGGGAAATTTATTACAGGTATATTTTCAATGATAATATTTTTATTTTTTATCAGATCATCCATACTCCTTATGAAATTGAAAAATTCAAAAAAAATCAAAATATTTTACATTTTAATTGTATTTATAACACTTTCAATAATTTTACTTTTCATATTTAATTTCAAATTCTGTGCATCAGATCCTGATCCCAATCATATTCCGAAGGAACCAAGACCAAGAGATTACTTCTTTTCAGCAAGTTTTCTACTTCTACTTCTGATTTCATCGGTATATTTTATAAAATCCGAAAATAAATACATTAATTTTATACCGACAGTACTAATCCCAATTCTTCTTATCAACGGATTTATAGGTCATCCAAACAGAAGAGATAATTTTCTTCCTTCATCATATTCATACAATATCCTTAAGACAACACAGGGAAAATCTATTGTCTTTGTTCATGGCGACAATGATACATTCCCTCTCTGGTTTCAGCAGATTGTAGCTAATTACAGGATATTTTGCAGTAAAAGTGGTGATCGAACTGTCATAATCAATTTGACTCTTCTTAATGCTCCATGGTACATAAAACAGATCTCGGATCTTATGGAATTAGAGTTATCAAATATTTTCCATACTGAAAGAAGAGAAAATTGGGATAATCCTTCAATTGATTTCGAAAAATACTGTCGAGAAAATCCTCAATGGGTCAGAACTGAAGAAGGATTACTTCTAACTCCGGGAGAAGCAGTATTCAGGTGTATTCTGTGTAAAATATTTTCACTTAAATGTGACATTGAAATAATTACACTATCCGATTCTGCATTTTTCGGATTATTAAGCAATGCAAAATCGGATTGGAATATTTACACAACTGCTACTATTGCCCTTCTCTCTGACAACCTTGTAAGAGAAGGTTTACTTTTAAAATGGAAGGGTTCTGTCAAACGTGGTATTTATATGCTTGAGGACTATAACTGGAGTGGAATAATCGATAGATCATTTCTGGACAGCTCAGGAAAAATTATTGACTTCGGGAATGTTAAGCTTTCAAGTAGTCTTTTAAGAGATGTTGATTCAAGAGGAATGAGCTCATTCTATATAAAAGCTATTGAATCTGTTTCAAACGACTGTTACAAATTTGATAGAATCTTAAATAATTTAAAAGAACTCCAGGAAGGTAGATAAAAATGAAAATTAAATCAGTAAATCCTGCTACAGAAAAATTTATCAGAGAATATGATGAAATGAGTTCAGAAGAAATTCATTCAATTTGCAATAAATCCAATAATGAATTTTTAAGATGGAGAAAAACTTCATTTAAGGAAAGATCCGGACTCATGAAAAAAGTTGCATCTTATCTTATTGAAAATAAAGAAAAGTATTCTACTCTTATGACAGAGGAGATGGGAAAACCAATTAATAGCAGTAGATCTGAAATCGAAAAATGTTCCTCAGTTTGTAATTATTATGCAGAAAATGCCGAGAAATTTCTTGCAGAAGCAGAAATAACTACCGACGCTTTCAGCAGCTTTATTACATACCAACCTCTCGGTGTTATTCTTGCTGTCATGCCATGGAATTTTCCATTCTGGCAGGTTTTCAGATTTGCAGTACCTGCAATTATGGCTGGTAATACGGCAGTTCTTAAACATTCTTCCAATGTGTTCGGATGTGCACTTGCCATTGAAGAGGTATTCCGATCTTCAGATTTTCCAGAATATGTTTTTAAATCATTACTTGTAACCAGTAAAGATATCAATGAAGTTATCTCCAATCAACATATTAAAGGAGTGTCTTTAACAGGAAGTACATCTGCTGGCAGATCTGTTGCAAAAATATCAGGAGAAAATATTAAAAAAACAGTTCTGGAACTTGGAGGAAATGACCCTTATATCATCTTTGAAGATGCAGATATCGAAAATGCTGTCAGAACTTCTGTGACAAGTAAATTGATAAATTCCGGGCAAAGCTGTATAGCTGCAAAGCGGTTTATCGTAGTAAAAAAAATCAAGGAAAAATTTGAAAACCTATTTGTAAAAATGATGAATAATGCAAAGATGGGAGATCCAATGTCAGAAGATACTGAAGTTGGTCCTCTTGCAAGAAGTGATCTTAGAAATAAATTGCATGAACAGGTGAAAAGGAGTGTTTCAATGGGAGCAATTTGTATCCTCGGAGGTCATATTCCTGAGAGAAAAGGATTCTTTTATCCTCCAACGGTTCTCACAGAAGTAAAAAAGGGGATGCCTGCGTATGAAGAAGAACTTTTTGGACCCGTTGCTGCTATCATTCCTGTTGAAGATGAAAAGGAAGCAATCAAGGTTGCAAATGATTCGGTTTTCGGATTAGGGGCTGCGATCTTCACAAAAAACATGACAAAGGGTAGAAAAATTGCCATAGAAGAAATTGAAGCAGGGAACTGTTTTGTAAACACATTTGTCAAATCCGATCCGAGACTTCCTTTTGGAGGTGTAAAGGGGAGTGGATATGGAAGAGAATTATCCTCTGCAGGTATTAAAGAATTTGTAAATATTAAAACCATCTATATAAAATAATCAAAGGAGCATAAAATGTTCAAATTAATTTTATTACGCCATGGTGAGAGTATCTGGAATAAGGAAAATAAATTTACCGGATGGACAGATGTTGACCTTTCTGAAAAAGGTATAGAAGAAGCTCATCAGGCTTCAAAGTCTTTAATGGAAAATAATTTAACTTTTGACATAGCTTTTACTTCCGTTTTAAAAAGGTCTATAAGAACATTATGGCTGGTTATGGATGATATGGATCTGATGTGGGTACAAATATTAAACAGCTGGCGTTTGAATGAAAGACATTATGGAGCTCTGCAGGGATTGAACAAATCCGAGACAGCAAAGGAGTTTGGAGAGGAACAGGTCTTCAAGTGGAGAAGAAGTTATGATACTCGACCACCCGCTCTTGAGATAAATGATAAACGATATCCGGGAAATGATCAGAGATATGCTGATATCACAGAAGAAGAACTTCCAAAATGTGAATGTTTAAAGGACACTGTTGACAGATTTCTTCCTTACTGGCACAGCATGATATCTCCAACTATAAAAAACGGAAGGAATGTGATAATCTCCGCTCATGGCAACAGTTTAAGGGCTCTCGTTAAATATCTCGACAACATATCGGACGATGAGATATCAAAATTAAATATTCCTACCGGTATTCCTCTTATCTATGACCTCGATGAAAATTTAAAACCGATAGAACATTACTATCTGGGAGATTCAGAAGCGGTGCAAAAGGCAATGAACAAGGTTAAAAATCAAGCTAACCAAAACATTTAGGGTCGGGGTTTGCATTTTTGCATTTTTTATTAATAAGGACAATTGATTATCATTAAGAAAAAAGATTGGAGTATAAAATGAAAAAAATAATTACACCGGAGGTCATTAAAAAATTCAAAACTGGATTTAATTCAGATCGAAGAAATCATATTGTCAAAAATGCAATAATAAAAAACGGAATACAATCCGTTACTATAAATAATAACTCCATTATCGAAATGCAGAATACATTCTCTGTCGACATCAAAACAGGAAAAATAACATCACAGAAAAAAACTGGAAGGTGCTGGCTTTTTGCAGGACTGAATCTATTCAGGCAAAAATTATCTGAAAAATTCAAAATCAAGGATTTCGAATTATCACAGAATTATCCGATGTTCTGGGACAAACTTGAAAAATCAAATTATTTTCTTGAAAATATAATAAAAACAATAGATGAAGATATCTACAGTAGAGAACTCATGTGGTTGCTAGCCCATCCGGTTGTAGATGCAGGACAATGGGATATGTTCTCAAATATTATTAAAAAGTATGGAGTTGTACCAAAATCTGTTATGCCTGAAACATTCCATAGCAGTAATACATTTATGATGAACAGATTACTTTCTCTTAAACTCAGAGAATATGCATGTACATTGAGAAATAGATACAAAGTTGGAGAAAATATAGGGACTTTACATGAAGATAAGGAAAAAATGCTTGAAAAAATATATCACATACTCGTCTATTTTCTCGGTGAACCCCCTTCCTCTTTTACTTTTGAATACAGAGATGAGGATAAAAATTTTATTCAGGATTTAAATCTCACTCCGGAAACATTTTATAATAAATATATAGATATTAATCTCGATGACTATATAAGTATCATAATTGCTCCAACTGATGATAAACCTTTTAACAGAACTTATAGTGTTCAATTCCTCGGTAATGTTGTAGAAGGCAACATTGTTCTATATTTGAATGTAGAAAATGAGACTATGAAAAAACTTGCTCTTGATCAGCTTAAAGATGGAAATACTGTCTGGTTTGGCTGTGATGTAGGTAAAATGTTAAACAAGGATTCCGGAATTCTTGATACAGATCTATATT
>CBDUTX010000165.1:0-5564 GCA_965370235.1 uncultured Desulfuromonadaceae bacterium
CAAAACATAGTACTGTTTTATCTTTTCGATATAATTTTCATCAAACGGATATCCGGGATTGTATTCTACTACAATCCATTTTGCTTGAAGGTCTCCAACTACAGCACTTCCCGTGTCAAATACCGTATATTTCTTAGAAGGTAGAGAAAGGATATATGGAATTGCATTGAAGTAATTGTCCATAGAAATTATATCAATATCTTCGATAGAAATTATTATTGTAGGATCAATGTTATATGATAAGTAATTTCTGGTGTATGAGACATCTATTGAAACTTCGAGAAAATTCTCCTGATTGACAGCTTTATCAATAATTACATGATTCCAATCATAACCTGGTATTTTAAATTTGAAATAACCAGCTTCACAGATACAGATATTTTCATTAAATCTTATGGCAAAAAGGTTCGAGATTAGAACTAATAAAAATACCATGATTAAATTAAGTTTTTTTATATTCATCTTATATTCCCGTATCCTAAGGTTAATTCAATAAATGGTCCTGTTATCCCAAGATTGGGACCTCCACTGATGTCTATATTTTCTGTCTTCCAGCTGAATTGATATGGAGAATAAGAATAACCTGTTCTAAGTCCAATAACCAATCCTGTTTGTTGCTTTTCATCTTCGAATAAACTTATAAAATAATCAGCACCAAAGGCAGCATATATCATAAGCGATCTCCTTTTAAGATTAATTCCTCTTGCAGGATTAATGAGGATAGAATCAAAAATAACTGAATTTCTCTCTACAATACTGAAATTTACCTCAGCTCCTCCCATTCCTATCATAGGATAGAGGTTTATTTTTTCATTATGATAAATAATACGACCAATGTCAAAATTCAAATAGATCCAATTTGCATAAAGATATGTTTCGTAGCTGCCAGTTACCGTTTTTTTACTTATCACTGAACGTCCTTCAGTATCGAATATCCAGTTTTTATATATTATTCTATGACCTATGCCGGTAGTTAAAAAGAAATTTGAGAATTGGGGATAATTGTATTTATCTAAAGTGCTGTTAAAATCATTTAAATCAATAAAACGTCCTCCTCCTATAAGATAGGTATATCCCTTCTTTGAACCATCTTCTGTCAAAGGTATCCCGGAGAAAATAAAATTTGAAATAATAAATGAAAAAAGAAATAGAAGCATTATCACTTTCTTGGGCATAAATAACTCCCTTTGTTATTGAAATCATTTTTTATTTATTATTATTTTACTTATATCAATGTTTTATGCAATAATAATTAACTAATGAGTATAAATACTTTCAAGAAGATTCTGAACCTTAACAACCCTTTGCAGGCTGAACTGCTTGACAAGGTTTTAGATGAGAGAAATATTCCTCATATAATTCACAGTAATTTTGATTCAGCTTATGATGGTCTTTTTCAATTGCAGAAAGGCTGGGGTTATATTAAAGCACCTGAAAAATATAAAGAAGAGATTACAACAATATATAAGGATTTGTTTAAGTAGAAATAAAATTTTTTAAGGAGAAAATATTTCAAATAGATGTTTTATTTTACAGAGATAATCATCTATCCATTTTTCACGATCATTGTCCTGTAATCTATCAATGAGACCTCTGAAATAGCTGTGATATAATGACAAGATCAATCTATGAAGGAGTTCAACCCTGTCGTCTTGGATCTTATATTTTTTTAAACATTTAAGGAATGTTTTTCTTTCCAGTTTTATAGTGTTTGAAGAGAGGAGGGTTTTTTTAATTATTTTAAGATTTTTACCAAGATTCACAAAATTGATAAGTTTATAAGCTTCAGGGTGTTCCAGAGAATAATATGCAATTGCTTTTCTTATTGCAAGGTAGTGGTCTGTAGGGTCTTTGAATTTTGAATCTTTCAATCTTTCGATAATAAATTCATACATCTTATCTATGAATCTCAGAGCAGAGTAATATTTGACTTCAGTTAAGTTCTCAAAATAACTGTATAGTGTTGAAAAGTGATAACCTGCCAGGTCTGCTACTTTCCGTACACTGAGAGAGGGAATGCCCTTGTCTTCAATAATAGAACATGCTGCTTCGATGAAATAATTCATTGTTCTTTTTTTTCTTAATTCTTTTTTATTTACTTTTTTTTCCACAATTTGTCCTTTTTAAGTTTGAAATATTTCAAACTTTGTATATAATATCTTGTATTGTTTGAAAAATCAAATAGCATTTAATAGGAGTAAATGAAATGGCAAAAAAAGAAATAATAATTAATGCTAAAGTTCTATTCAATGGAAAAAATAAAAAATTTGAAAATAGAACTATTGTTATAAAGGAAAACAAAATAACAGATATCATAAATAAAAAAATCAAAGGACAGTATCAAGGTTATGTTACACCGGCATTTATTGACGCTCATTCACATATCGGTATGAACAGAGAAGGTGAGCCGTGGACTGAATCAGAAACCAATGATGCTATAAATCAATTTCTCCCGATTAATGATCCTGTTGACAGCATTTATTTTGATGACAGGGCATTCAAGGATGCTGTTGATTTTGGAGTTCTATACAGTTGTGTTGTTCCGGGGAGTGGTAATTTATTGGGTGGAAAAGCAAAAATAATCAAAAACTGGGCAAAGAACAGAGGTGAAGCTGTAATTAAGAATTATGGTTATAAGATGGCTTTAGGTTTCAATCCGAGATCTACAACTGAATGGAAGGGTGAAAGACCTAACACGAGAATGGGAATTTATGGAATGCTTGAGAAGAAGTTTGCATCTGTAGGAGATAAACTGGAGAAAGAAGAGCTTAAAAGAGAAAAAAGTCTATTTGAACTTGAAAAGAATAAAAAAGAAAAGAAATATTCAAAAGCTGATATTGAATTTGAAAAGAAGATCATCAACAGAATTTTTGAACTTGAATTCAATCTTGAGGAAAAAGCTATACTCGAGTTGATGAAGGGTGAAAAAATTGCAAAAGTACATGTACATAAGGAAGATGATATACTCTTTCTTATTGAATTTGCTAAAAAATTTAACCTGAATGTAACAGCAGAGCATACCTGTGATGTCTTTCACAAAGAGATATTCGATGAGCTTGGAAAGAATAATATACCAATTATCTATGGACCTATGGGTTCTGTCGGATACAAAGTTGAACTTAAACATGCCTACTATCAGAATGCGGGATTATTGATGAAGTCGAAAGCTTTTTATGGTTTAATGACAGATCATCCTGTAATATGGACGCCACATCTGAGAGACAGCTTAAAATTCTTCCTTATCAATGGTATGAAAGAAGAAGAAGCAATTTCAATAATTACTTTAAAAAATGCGAAGATACTTGGAATCGATGACGAGCTAGGATCAATCGAGACAGGTAAATTGGCAAGTCTTATTGTCTGGAACAATAATCCACTGCATCTTGGTTCATTCCCGACTCTGGTTCTCGGTGAAGGAAAAATTCTGAGAAAGATTAATTAAAAATACCAGTCATTTAACAGCTTTTTTGGTGCCTGAAGTTCATCTGTTACACTTAAACTTGTTGCACTGCGGACATTGAGATAAATGGATAATGTTTAACAGGTAGGAGTAAATTAAAGCTGTTTACTTATCATAATATCTGACATTACATTATATCAACTTTAAAATATTTTTAATTTGTGAGGTAGAAGATGACTCCAAAGAAGATATCTCTTGAAGAGATTCCCTCGGTAATTTCCGATAAGTTTAAACATAAAGATATTATTACAATCTATGTCGGTTCAAATTCTGCAACACCTACTGCTTCGATTACATCTCTTACGGAAGGAATAAAAGCAGAAAATCTGAGACTCCCTTTTATTAGAATGGTTCATATTCTCATGCAGGGACCAATACCTTATATAGAAAAAGGTCTTCAGGATAAAGTGATGACTTATTCCATTTTCTCAGGTAAGGAGGTTAGGCAGGCAGCAAATGAAGGGAGAGCTTTTTATCTTCCATGCACACTGGCAAATATTGACAGTCTTATAGGAAAAGGACGTGAGTATGAACCCGATGTTGTAATTATTAAAATTTGTCAGAGTGAACACACAGGAGAATACAGTCTTGGTCTATCTGTTGAAGCACTTTTTACAGCTATAGACAATGCAAAACTTGTAATCGCTGAACTTGATAATTCAATGCCATTTACACAGGGTCAGAGCATAGTCGGTCCTTCGGCAATTGATTTTCTTGTAGTTGATGAAAACATCAAACCTGTCTATGATCTTCCTGCTCCTGATTTTGATAATCTTTTACCTGAAGAGACAAGAATTGGTGAACTTATAACCGAGAATTTCATACATAATGGAGTAACTCTTCAGGTTGGAATAGGAAAAATACCCGATGCTGTTGTTGGAACAATAAAAAATTCCAATTTTAAAGATCTTGGTATTCAAACTGAACTATATGGAGATGGTTTGATGTACCTGCAGAGGGAAGGTATAGTGACTAACAGGAAGAAAAAAGTTGATCCCGAATATACTACAACAAGTTTGATTTTAGGGTCTAAAAAGCTGTATGATTATGTTCACCTGCGTTCAGCTATCCAAATGCGTTCTTGTTCGTATACTAATTCAGCAGAGATCATAAGGAAAAATGCACCATATATATCAATTAATACATCGATGGGTGTGGATCTGTTTGGAAATATATGGGCAGATTTCATAGATACCAAACATTATTACAGTGGTGTAGGAGGGCAGCCTGATTTTGTAAGAGCGCTGAATGATCCTGAATACGGTACTCCTATAATAGCACTTAAGAGTATTACAAAGAAAGGCAGGTCGAAAATTGTCAAGGAACATCCTTCCGGAGTAAATTTAACTGCTTCAGCTTATGATGGTGTTGTAGTTGTTACAGAAAACGGAATTGCTGATCTAAGAGGTCTGACAATTGGAGAAAAAGCTCTTGCGATTGCAACCATTTGTCATCCTGATTATAGGGAAGAGATGATCCGTTATGTATATGATGACCCTATATTTACAAAATTAAGTGCAGCTTTATCAAGTAAAATTCCAAAAGGAGTAATTGTAAAGGAGAAGACTAAATGGAGAAATTTATCTCATACTGCGGATTAAATTGTGCAGAATGTCCTGCTCTTCAGGCAACTAAAGAAAATGATGACAATAAAAGAGCTGAAACTGCAAAGATGTGGTCGAAAATGTTCAATGCAGATATCAAACCTGAAGATATAAACTGTAATGGATGCAAATCAGACGGTATACATTTCAACCACTGTAATGTTTGTGATATCAGGAAATGCTGTATTGAGAAAGAAGTTGAGAATTGTGCTCACTGCAGCTTATATACATGCGAAAAACTTAATAAATTTTTTGAAGTTGCTAAAGAAGCAAAAGAAAATCTTGATGAGATAAGAGAACATATGTAGAGACAGGTCGTGACCTGTCCGGGGGAAGTTGGATTACCACATAAAGGACACAGAGCCCATCACATCATCCTAATATAAGATTTTTCCCACAGAAGAACACAGAAAATACAGATAAGAAAATTAACAATATATGTAGGGACAGGTCGTGACCTGTCCGGGGGAAGTTGGATTACCACATAAAGGACACAGAGA
>CBDUTX010000166.1:0-5564 GCA_965370235.1 uncultured Desulfuromonadaceae bacterium
GAATTGATAGAAAAATTTTAAACACTATATTTCCCCAGAGAGCAGTTACAAAAGATAGAAATATAAAAGATATTCCAAGTAGTATATCGTATTTAAGAAGAATATTATTTAATAATTCAATCATCTTTTAATATTATATCAATTGCTTCAACTATGCTGTCGGCATGAATATCAGCTCTTTTTCGATATTCAGCACCATAACCTGTTAGAACAAGTATAAAAGGAATATTCATGTTTTTTGCAAGCTGGAGATCTGAAATATTGTCCCCGATTATCCAGGAATTCTTCAAGTCAATATTGAAGTATCTGCATGCTGCATCGATCATTCCTTTACCGGGTTTTCTGAATTCTGAATTGTGTTCGGGTAAAGAAGGAGCATAGTAAACTGCATCGATTTTAGCAGGTTTCAATAAGGTTTCCATTTTTGATGTAACTTCTGTTAAATCTTTTTCAGTAAAATAACCTCTTCCAATTCCTGATTGATTGCTAATTATGATAACGAGGAAGTCTGCTCTGTTCAATTTTTCTATAGCTTCTTTTGCTCCCCGTATCAGTTTAACTTTTTCAGCTTTTTGAAGATAAGAAACAAGTTCGATTATTGTACCGTCTCTGTCGAGAAATACAGCTGGCTTAAGTTTTTTTCCCATTTTAATGAATGTTTTTTATTACATCTTCAATTTTAATATTTTCCATACACTTGATATCTTTTCTCATGCACTTTCTCTTAAAGCAAGGGCTACATGGTGTAGGTTTATATAAAACGACATTCCTACCTCTTCCCCATGGAGATGTCCATTTTGGTGAGGAAGAACCAAATATTGAAATAGTATCCTTTCCAAGAGCTGCGGCAAGGTGCATACTGCCGGTATCACCTGATATGAATATTTTGATTTTACTGAGAAGATAGGGAAGATCTTTAATAGAAGTTTTACATGATAAATTTAAAGTATTTGAAAAATTAACTGTCCAGGATGATAGATCTCTGATTCCGAATAATGTTATCTTCATATCTTTCTCCAGAATTTTTATCAGACTTATCCATTTTGAGTCATTCCATGATTTTGTTTCTCCATAAACAGCTCCAGGGTCAATCGCAACACATCCTTTGATTTTATCTCCTGTCAGGACAGTTGTTTTGTCAGGTTCTGGAATTACAAAATCAGGATAAACCGGAGGTGAACCGGATAAGTATTTTTTTGCAACATTAAAATAAAAATCTCTTAAAGGGTGTGAATGATAATCAAAAATGGGGATGACATCAGTTAAAAAATATTTTCTGTAATCGAAAGGATAACCTGTCCTTACTTTTACCTTTGCAAGCCACATTATTAATGCTGAAGAGATAGACTTCGGTAAGATCAGACAGATATCTAAATTTTCGTTTTTCAGGATTGAAATTGTACTTTTCAAAGACATAAGATTTTCCGGGATTTCGATTAAAGAATCAATCAGTGGATTCTTTCTAAAAAGAGGGGAAAGATTTTTTCTGATAACGACTGTTAAATGATAATTGGAGCTTTTTTTATACCAGTTTATCAGACTCGATGCTACAACAACATCACCGAGATGATTAGGAAGATATATTGCGAGCTTCAATTATTTTTCTCACTTTTTCAATTATCATCTCTGATGAAATGTCCTTAAGACATTGCATATCACCTCTCAAACATAATTTTTCTCCGTGCAGTGAACAGGGTCTACATTGAAGTTCTGATTGGAGAATTTCTGACTGTTCATTCCAGGGTGCAAAACCAAAGAGAGGAGATGTTGCTCCGTAAATCGCCAGAACAGGTGTTCCTACAGCTTCGGAGATATGAAGAGGTCCTGAATCACTTGTAATCAAAATATCAGAAAGATGGAGAACAGCTTTCAATAAACCAAGATCGGTTTTCCCTCTCAGATCAATGTCAACCGGAAGAACATAAGCAGATTTCAAACCAACATGAATAGTTTTAAAGCCATTCATCTTTAAATATAAAATTACAGGAATCAGATTATCTTTAATAAGTTCTTTTTGCTTATGTGCGGCATGAGTATGTACTGCAACCCATCTGTGATTATGTAGTATTCTTTTTGCTTTATCTATATCCGAAGGAAGAATAAATAATTTCGGTTTTGCTTCTTTATTATAAGCAATTCCAATAATATCAAGAGTTTTTAAATATCTATCCCATACATAAGGTAAAGATTTACCCCCTCTTTTGATTATATTGGATCTTTTCTTTCTCATAGAATTATCTGAAATTGTCTTTTTGTTAATAGAAAAAGATATAATGTTTGTACGCAGATTTTTTTCACTATCAATTACTGCATCCGGAATAATATGTTTAATTTTTTTTATATGATATATTAAAGAAAAAGGTTTACTGTCCTCGAGGAAAAACATCCCTTTCAGTCTTAGATCTTCTTTAAAAAGATCTTTGTATATTTTTTTTGTTGACAGAAAAATTTTATGTTCTTTTTTTTCTAATGCTTCTAAAAGAACAGAAGTCAGAACTATATCTCCAAGTTTGCCATATCTTAAAATCACAAATGTCATCAGAATTGCCAGAACTGATAAGAAGGATATGATATGGTTTTAGCAAATCCGGAAATTGATCCGAAAACTGCTGAAAACGAAATTATCGATAGTATTAAAGCTATTGTAAAAAAAGTTAAAATCAAAATAAGCATAATTCCCTGAAGTTTAAAATAGGTTTTAAAATTCTCAATAGAAAAAGAATCACTTTCATTTATTCTTGATGAAGATATTTTATTTGAGATTGCAAAAAGATACCCACCGGATATTAAACAGAAAATGCCTATGAAAATTAATATAGGTGAAAAACAGAGGATTGCACCTATTAAAATTTGAAAAACACCTGTAAATTTTAACCAGAATAAAGTTGATTGTATCTTTTTATTTGAATCGGTTTTTTTGACTTTATCTGCTGAAGGTGTCAACATTTCTTTTTCCTGGTCCATCATTTTGAAATAATTACATGTTTTGTAAATATTGTCTATTTTAAACTTTAAAATTGAACCTTTATAACAAACTTAAAAATTATTTTATCACCTGTATGTAACACACAGGCAGGTGATGAATCTCGAGAATAAAACTTTCTAATAAACTCTCAAGTGTTTTAAGGTAAAAATTCTAAAAATATAGAATCCACAGAACATATATTCATATTAGTTAAATTAAAATTTTACTACTAAACATTAGAGAGCTGTTGTAAAATTTAGTATGAAAGAATTTCCTGATTTCTTTGAAGAAGAATTTGGTGAATATTTGGATATTAGTACAATTAAAGATGCAAAGAATTCTATTGGAAAGAAGTTAAATTATTTATGCCTTGAATATATTAAGAATATTGAATTACTCCTTGAAACAAAAATCACATTTTCTCAGGACAACATGCATATAAATGCAGGTGAGATAACAAATGATCTAATGATGCTACCAGAGAATTTAAAGAAAAAAGGAATTGACTTGATAACAAGGATTGTTTTTTGTGGGATTTTATCAAGAGTAATGGGAACTGTGGATTTTATGAATCCTAAAATGGGAAGATTTTTTGAAAGTATTCTATTTCAAATTTCAGTGATGTATAAAAAATGAAATCCTATGATTTTATAAATAAAAAATACTTCTGCCCTCTATTCTCAATTTGTATAGCTGATGTAATACCCGGCATTACTAAATTTATTTCACGTAAAAATAAAGAGAGAGAGTTGATCTGGCTTGGGGAAAATGCATTTAATATCATTGGTTGGAGCATGGAAGTTATTCCAAAAACTCTTATAGAAATTACTGATGAGAAAAACAGAGAACAAATAATAAGAACTTTAAATGATTTTATTTCTTCAGATGAGATAAAATACGAAATTGATTATAATGTTATCACCAGAGAAGGAAAGAAAAAAAAGATAAAAGAAATTGGTGTAAAAACAGAAAATGACGATCAAACCATAATTCAGGGTATATTGATCGATATGTCCCTACAAGAAGACATATCAAAGAAAATTAAAGATGATATTCTTTTTGAAGCGAAAAAAGATATACTTTCAATGTATAGAAATGATTTAAACAACACCATCAGTGGAATATACAATATTCTTGCAATTTTCAGAGAGAGAATGGAGAATCAAGGAGAAGCTTTTGAAGAAAATCCTTCATGGCGAGATATCAGAAAACTTGATCTTAAGCTCAAAGAACTTCATTCAAACACAGATTTTATTTTTTCCATTAATGAATCACTTGAAGAGAAAAAAGATGTTAATATGATTGAGTTACTTAAACACACTTCAAATATTGCAACAAAATTATTCAATTTAAAAATAAATATGCACTATCAATTTTCAGGTGATAATGTCAATTTCTACTGTGATATTTCTCCTGAGAAATTTATGGAAGTTTTTATACTATTTTTTAGAGAAATTTCCAGGAGAAGATATAAAGAATCAAGTATATCAATCAGCTTAGCACATAATGAATATAATAAAATACTGATATTATTTGTTAAGATTTATGGCATAAAGCCAATGTTAGATTTAAAAGAAAAAGAGAAATTAATCTCATATATCTCAAAACCTTCAGAAACAATTTTTATTGATTTTATAAAAGAAAATAACGGAAATATTTACAGTTCTGTGAATATGGATAAAAACATTCAGGAAATAAAAATCAATTTTCCTATTCATATTGATCCCGTTAGTTTGAAGTATGATTCAATTCCAAAAGGAAAAGGGCAGACTATACTAATTATAGATGATGATGAAATAGTTAAAAATACTACTGCAATAATGATAAAAAAACTCGGTTACAATGTTCTGGAAGCATCAGATGGATTTGAAGCAGAGAAAGTTTTCTTTGAACACATGGAAAGTATTAATATTATTCTAATAGATCTCATCATGCCTGAGAGAGATGGTTTTCAAACTGCAGTTCTTCTCCAAAGTATGAAAAAGGATATAAAATACATATTTATGAGCGGATTCAAATATGATAGAAGATTTAATGAACAAAAAGTTCACATCTTGGAAAAACCATTTTCCATATCAAAACTTGCAAATGTCCTTGAGCGTGTTTTAGAGGAAAATATTGAGGATTAATTATATTATTATACAAGAATTAAATTGATTTTTTAGATGTTTTTGGGTTTATTATATGAGAATCATTTGTTTCATTTTTTTCAAGTGATATTTTAAAAGGAGGGTAATTTGTTCTGGAATTTTTTAGTTATTTTATCAAAGTCTTCTACATATAGTAGTTCATATTCTTCTACTGATTCAGAAGGAGCTTTAGGAGCGATACTTGCTCTTGGTGTATTATGGATGGTTGTAATAGGTATAGTCATTCTATCAGTAATAGTTTTACAGATTGTCATGCTGTGGAGGATTATAGGCAAAACCGGATATTCCGGAGGTCTTAGTTTATTAATACTAATTCCCGGTCTAGGTAGTTTGGCAATTTTTATTGTCTTTTTGATCATGGCATTTTCGAAGTGGCCTATCGAACGGGAACTGGAAAGTTACAAAACAAGGGCTTATTCACCTTCACAAACTTATGTCAATCTTCAAAC
>CBDUTX010000167.1:0-5559 GCA_965370235.1 uncultured Desulfuromonadaceae bacterium
ATCTCCAAAATATTATAAATTACTCTAACTAAAATATCATACTATCATGAGTGAAGAATATATAAAAATATTCGGAAGCGGTAAGGAAATTGGTGCTTCCTCTTTTCTACTTTCAACAGGTGGAAGCAGGATATTACTTGACTGCGGTATGAATCCTAAAAAAGAAGGTTCAGTTGCCCTTCCTTTAATTGATTTCTCTGATGGACTTCCGGATGTCGGACTTATAACACATGCACATTTAGATCACATCGGAGCTCTTCCACTTCTTTACAGCCAAATACAATTCTGGGCTTCGAAATCAACAAAATCAATTGCCAGAGTAATGCTCGGTGATTCGGCAAATATTCAAAAAAGAAGATTCTCAGATAATCCTGAATTATATGAATCTCCGCTATACAATGAAAGAGATGTAAGAAAAGCTGTCAGATCGATAAGGACTTTTTCAAGATCAGGTCAACTTCAGATCAGAGGAAAGATAATAATTCATTCTTTTTCTGCAGGACATATTCTTGGAGCGAGGTCGTTTTATATCGAAACTCCCAAAAAAAATATTTTATACACCGGGGACATATCTTTAACAGATCAATTTACAGTTTCCAGAGCAGATATACATAATCTTGATGTGGATATCCTTATAATTGAAGGAACTTTAGGTTCTGAAGAAAATCTTTTATTACAAAGATCAGAACAAATTGAATTATTTGCAGAAGGACTTGAGAAAATTCTCAAGAAAAAAGAAAGTGTTCTCTGCCCAACCTTTGCATTGGGAAAAACTCAGGAATTATTATCAATTTGTGATTTCCTTATGCATAAAAAGAAAATCCCTCCTGTTCCGATAGTTATCAACGGTATGGGAGTTAAAATAACAAATATATACAGACATTTTCTCGCAAATAGAATGCCATTTTACAAACCTGTAGAAATTTTATCTATGTCCAGGCAAGAGCTAGCTGGTCTTCTTCAAATTTCACCGGCAATCTTTCTTTTTACAAGTGGAATGATGATTGAAAATACTCCTTCTGCCGTTCTGGCAAGTAAAATACTCCCTCAGGAAAAAAATGCTATCTTCTTTGTTGGATATCTTGCATCGGAAACACCTGGCTATAATGTTCTAACTTGTACAGAAAATTCGACTATAAAATTACAGGATAATATGGATCCTGTAGAGAAGATAAATCCCAATATCAGTAATTTCAGGTTTACATCTCATTCAAACAGAATGCAGTTACTGGAACTTATTGATAATATTTCTCCTTCAAAAATCATTCTAATTCATGGTGAAGAAGAAGCTCTTAAAAGGATAAAATCCAATCTTGTAAATAACTATGATGTGATTATTCCTGATATAGGGGAGAAAATAAATATTTAAGAAAATACATTGTTTACAAAGTTATAAAGATTTATTCCATTTACCAATACTTTCTTACAAGTATATGTAACTCTGAGATCTTATGCTTTGTTAAGTATTTCACTGATAATTAATTCTCTATCCTCTTCGCTACAGAATATTGATGAGGATGAATCCAATGAAATTTTCTTAATTTCATCAAGATTCATTCCAAAGGAAGACTTCATCAGTACAAATTCATTTTCAATTGTCCGTCCAAATATTTCGGGATAACCACTGGCAACGATTACTTTATATCCTTTTCTAAAATAATCAATAAAAGGATAATCATTCAAAGTGAAATAAGAACTCAATGATGTATCCATGGTTGGTGAAATCTGAATAGCAATATCATTTTTCCTCAAAGATTTAAGGATATCATTAAGCCACATTATATAATGTATTCTTTTAACATTTATTCGGGATATCTCTTTCAATAATTTTAATCTATTGATTTTACCTGTTATATTCAGAGATATTAATAATTTTGTCCCATTAAGTTTATCAAAATACAGATCAAGAGGAATATCCCCCCTTCCATTAATTGATATTCCATAGATCCATCCTCTTTCATACAAATTTTTAGAATATTCGAGAGCTTCAAGAAATATATTTTCTTCAACTTCTCTGTTTAATTCAGGAACAATTGAATAATAACCTTTTATCATTCCTTTTTTGTCCTGTAATGATCTATACAAAACAGTAAATATCTTTTCCGGTGATATTTTACACTGTATAAAATTTGTCAGATTGATATGAAATTCCGTATACACAACCTGATGAAGAACCTGAAGTTCAAATATTCTTGAAATATTTTCACAAAATTGTTCAATATCATTTATCTTCCTGGGGAAGTCTTTTTTAATAAGCTCTAACTCATTTTCGGTGAAAATTTGTTTATCTTCGGGTGCAATCATTGAACCGACAGCACCTTCAATATAAAAAGCAGTGTCCAGTAATAGTGGCCACCCTTTCCTTCTTGAAATACCCTTTGACAAAGGTTTTGTTTTATAAGCCAGTTTTAATTTTTCTTTATTCTGTGAGCATTTCATATTATTTTGAAAGAGAAGGATAGGTTAATTTAAATCTCTTCTTATAATATATTCTTGTTAATAAAAATATAATAATAAAACCAATAAAGTATATTGGAAACATTAAAAACGAGATGATGACAAGAGGTGCATTACTGACCCTCATAGAAATTAGAGCTGCTCTTCTCCCCTTTTTTATCATAGCCCAAATCTGGAAAGGGATGGGTATTACAGAAGCAATGAATGTAAACGGATTGTTTATAATCAAGGACGTGACAGCAGCAATAAAAAAAAGAATAATCGAAAGAATATATGTATTCCTTTCTCCTATCAGCACTCCGATACTTATCTTTCCATCAAGTTTATCTCCAGGAATATCAGCAATAGTAGTAGAACCAAATCCCCCAAGACCTATAATAGTTAACGGAATTGCAATTTTTATGATGTCATTTGAGAAAACTCCAAGAGCAAGATATCCAGCGGAGAAATTCAATAATCCATAACCTATCGCATTGGCAAGCATATCAAGTCCCGGTTTTGCATTTAATCTGATTGGAGGAAGAGAATACATTATACCAAAAATCACTGATAAGAGAAAAACCAGGAAATATAAAATGCCTCCTTTGAAAAAACCTATAAGAGATAAATAAAATACTGCTGTAATAGTAATCAAATACTGAAAAATCAATTGAATAACAGCTGAATTTATTGAAATATGACCGTCAGAGATAAAGAAATTTTTTCTGTTAATTCTATCAGATTCTCTATCTACGATCTGGTTTAATATATATGTCCCACCCATCATTATAAAAAAAAGAATAAAAGAAACAAACAAACGTCCATTTGGTAAATTGATAAACAGATACTTCCTGATAAATGACAATTCATGGAATCCAGGTGATCTTGATATGCTGTAGTAACCTCCCAACAAAAGTATTGCCGCAAATGGATAATGCATAAATATTCTGTTTAAGAATATTTTGTCCAATATCCTCTCATAGATGTCTGCCGGGTTTCTCGTAAGCTGGATCATAATAAATTAAACTTCTCCTTAACAAGACCAACCCCACCTGCAAAAAAATTGATACTCCTTCCTATTATATCATAAGGGATGTTTTTCCATGTTGATTTTTCTACTCTTGCAATTACATCCTGAGAAGTATCAAATAAATATACAGGTCTTCTCCCTACTGCAAATCTTTCAATCACATCGTTGCGATCGGGATATGAAGTAAATCCTGCATGAAAACCTGCGTTCTTTACAATTTTAGATATTTCCCTGTTTTTTCTTCCAAAAGGATAACTGAAATACATCGGTTTCTGTCCGAGTTCTTTTTCCATAATTGCCGCAGATTTATTAATATCATCAATTACTTCAGCTTTGCTTATTTTTGTTAAATCTCTATGTTTATGGGAATGTGATCCGATTTCCCAACCAGCATCTTTTAATTTGAAAATATCATCCCAGTTCATATGTAATTTATATAACCCTCCGATATTTACATCCCAGGAGCTTTTTTTTCCCATATATGCCGTAACAATAAAAACACTTCCAATAAAACCATTATCTTTTAAGATAGGAAGAGCATTATTCAAAATAGATTTAAAGCCGTCATCAAATGTTAATGAAAAAAACAATCTTTTTGATTCAGCTTTAAAAACACTGTCAAGTAAAACACTCTTATATCCTTTTTTAGATAAAGCTCTCATCTGTCTTCTAAAAAGTTCAGGAGTAGCCCTTGAAAATGACCAGTAAAAATTATCTGAAACATCATGATAGAGAAGTATAGGAATTGAATCTTTTTTAAAGAAGCCTTTTCTCAGAACATAGTATGTCGGAATCAGACTGCTGAAAAAATGAATATTATTTTTTAACCTCATTCATCTTCTTCTTAAGAACGTAATAATAATAATCCTCAATTTCTGTTGTCACTTTATCCCAGGAAAATTTTTCTAAAACCTTCTTTCTGCCGTTTAAAGACATTATCTTTCTCAGTTTTTCATCCTTGGCAAGAAGAATTATTTTTTTTGCTATATCATGTACATTCCTGGGTTCTGCTAAAAAACCGTCAGAACCATGAGTAATGACATCTCTGTAACCGGGAATATTGGATGCAACAACCGGAGTTCCGCATGACATCGACTCTATCAGCACTATACCAAAACTTTCTCCACCTATTGCCGGACTACAGAAGATATCAGCACTTGCAAAATAAAGGGGGAGATCTTTATGCGGAATAAATCTGAGATATTCTATTCTCTCACTGAATTTTTTATCCTTTGCAGAAATTCTTTTTCTCAATAAGTCTAATCCGAATTTTCTATATTTATCTCCACCTCCGATCCAGAGGAAAGCATTTGGAATCTTTTTGAGTATAAAGTAAAATGCAAGTACCAGATAATTAATTCCTTTTCTTGTATCAAATCTTCCTGCAAAGAAAATATTGAAATTCTCTTTTTTAAATTTATCTATCCTCGGAAGATCAGGATTGAACTTTTCCGAATCTACTCCATTTGGAATTACTATAAAATCACCATCGAAGTATTGTTTAACGCTGAATTTAGCTTCTTCACTGACAGCAATAAGTCCATCAATATTTTTAAATTTCTTTCTTAAAAATTCCTTCGTAATATCATAAAATAATACATCTCTGAAACTTGCATGAAATGTCGCTATATTTGCTGTGAGATTTGTGTTCGGATTATACTTTTTTGATGCAAATTTATGAGCAAGATAGGGCATCACAGGAGCAAAGGGACCATGGGAATGAATAATATCCCACCCTCCATTCCTTATTACATCCTTAACTTCCCAATAAAGTCTTAATCCGAAACTAACCCTTGCAACCGATTTATTTGCAGTGATGGGTATTGCTTTTCCGATTCTAATAACACCTTTATCATGCTCGGGTTTGGTAGAGTTTTTTGAACCCCTTGGTGCAACAATGTTTACTATATGTCCTCTGCTTCTCATATTGATAACAAAATTAAATATATGCTCGCTAACTCCTCCGGGTGTCGGATAATAAACATCACTTAATATCAGTATTTTAAGTTTCTTTTTCACAGCTACTCCACGGGGGATAAAATATCAGCCATTGGTCGAGATAAGTTTTAATTAAATCTTCAAGTTTTAAAAGA
>CBDUTX010000168.1:0-5533 GCA_965370235.1 uncultured Desulfuromonadaceae bacterium
TTTTAAGGGATTCTATGTTCTGTCAGTTTTTGTTCCCAATTTCAGTTAATTCACCTTTTTTATAAGCATTAAAAGCTTCTTTTACAGTCATTTCTCCTGCTCCGATATAAATTTTAATTCCTGCTTTTTCTAATACCGCTGCTGCATTACCTCCGGGACCATTACCCGTTATCAATATATCAGGATTCATTTCAAATAATTTTTGAGCTGTCTGAGGACCTGCACCGTGAGCTACGTTTTCAATTGCTCTATTATCAACCTGAGTGAATTCATTCTTCTCTTCATCATACTTAAGTAAAAATTCCGCTCTTCCAAAACGTGGATCTATCATAGAATCCCACTCTATTCCTTTTGTCGTGAAAATAATTTTCATTTTTAGTTTCCTTTTATTTTAAACGTTAAATATTTTACTTTATTCCAACTTTCTATCAGGACTGATTTTAAGTTACCTTTATCATATTCAACAATAGTTTGACCAACAGTCATTGCTTCTGTAAAAGCATCATCATAAGGAAGATTGGAAATATGGAATATATTTTCTTTTTTAAGAAAAACTTCAATCTCATTGGTTATTTCAGGATTAAGATCAGCTTTGTTAATAATACAGCCTGCATTGATGTTGAATTTTTTTACAAGCTGGTAAACACGTTTTAAATCATGCAATCCTGAAACAGTGGGTTCGGTAACCAGAACAACAAAGTTGGCTCCTGAAAGTGAAGAAACCACAGGACAGCCAATTCCGGGTGAGGCATCGACAATAATTAAATCTTTGTTCATTTCCTTAGCTATCTGTTTAGCTTCACTTTTAACCCTGGCTACAAGTTTACCTGAATTATCCGCACCTGTTCCAAGGCGTGCATGAACCATAAAATTTTTTGCTTTTGTTGATGAAATAAACAATTTACCTACATTTTGTTCTTCCATGGTAATTGCTTCAACAGGACATATCCGTGCACAATATCCACATCCTTCACAATTTAATTGTTTAATTATATATTGATCATTTATAAAAGGAATTGCATTAAAACGACAGATATCAGAACATTTACCGCATTTGATACATTTATTCTGATCAATTCTTGCAATATAACCACTATAAAAATCCTCAGATCTTGCAAAATCAGGCTGCATCAACAGATGCATATCTGCCGCATCAACATCGCAATCTGCTACTACTATGTCTTCTCCTCCTAAATAAGCAAAGGAAGCAGTGATGGAAGTCTTTCCAGTTCCTCCTTTACCTGATATTACTACAATTTCTTTTATTTTAAACCTCCGCATTTTAAAATATATTCCTCTCTATTCATCAATTGCTGTTTTACTTCAGGAAAATTTTTATAAATTAACTCTCCTCTTGAATATAATTCTGCTATATACCTGCTATTTGAAATTTTTGCTAAAACCTGGATATTTTCACTTTGACAATATTTTAGCACATCGTCATTTCCAACCCCATAACGATTGATAACAACTCCAAACTTCTTTTTCAATATCTTTATTGTATCAACAGCCAATTTTAAATCATGCAATCCAAAAGGAGTTGGTTCGGTTACAAGAATAACAAGATCAGCATCTTTAGTAGCTTCTATTACAGGACATGACGTACCAGGAGGTGAATCATAAAATTGGATTATATCATCTGAGAAATGTTCATCTATATATTCTTTTGTCTGTGCTATCAATGGAACAGCCTGTTCCTGTCCGATATCAAGTCTGCTTTCTACAAAAGTCAGATTATCATTTCTGTAATGCTTCAACTCACCCATCTTCTGTGGAGACATTGGTAACGCCGATGTTGGGCACAATTCCGAACATGCAAAACATTGATGACATAATTCTGGAAATATCATTATTTCCTTTTTAAGTTTAATTACAGCATTAAAATTACATACTTCCTGACATAATCCGCACAAAGTGCATTTATCCTTTTCCCATACCGGGATCATTTTATACTTATCTTCTTTGTGGACTAATTCACCTTTGATAAATAAACCCGAATTAGGCTCTTCAACATCCAGATCTATTAGAATAATTTTTTCTTTCTCAGCAAGATAACTCGATAGATTTGTTGCAATTGTTGTCTTGCCTGTACCACCTTTTCCGCTGGCAATGGTAATTTTCATTACTTAATGATCACAGAGATTTTGACCTGTTTGCAATTGATTATTCAAATAGTGTTCAACTAATATCTTAGGAGATTCAGCATCTACACCAATACAAACCTCAATATTATTTTCTTTAAACAGTTGTTGAGCTCTCTGTCCCATACCGCCTGAAATAATCACACTTACCCCATGTTCTGCAAGGAATTGCGGATAAACTCCGGGTTGATGTACAGGAGGAGTGATATATTCTTCTTTTATTACTGTTTGATCCTCAGTTTCAACAATTGCAAAACTTTCACAGTGTCCAAAATGAGCACATAATTTCCCACTAGCTGTCGGTATTGCAAATAATTTTTTCATACTATTATTTCCTTTTTGTTAACAAATCTTCTCTTATTAAAATATTACCACATTTAGAACATTTTAATGTTGTACAGGGTATTCCCTGCTGATGAGGAACTCTCTCTCCACATTTTGCACATACACAAAAACCTCCAATGCCAAAAGCTCCTCCTTCATTTCTTCCTCGTCCTCCACCTCTTCCAATACCCCTTCCTCCACCGGAATTTCTATTTCCTCCTGAATTATTCATTTGTCTCCCATATATAATTTAAATGATTTTACAAAATAAACATAGAGCAGATTATTTATAATAACCTGCTCCACAAAACTTATTCGTCCTTTTGGGATTCGGAGAGTTGTTTCTCTAAAAATGATAACTGATCTTTCAGGACTTTAATCTCATTTTCCAGTGTAGCTCTTTGAGGTACATCTGAAATGTTATCCTGGTTGTAAAACCAATATCCCTGTCCAAACCCAATTCCTCTTCCATAACCCCTTCCCATTCCTCTTCCAAAACCTCTTCCCATTCCTCTTCCAAAGCCCATGTTTCTATAGGAAAAACCGGGTTGAACATTACCAGTACAAAAACCCATCCTTCTCCCTGTCATAGGACCAAATCCTTCAGGTCCTGTTCTGTCTCCTCCGGGCATGATTACCTCCTTCTCTGTGGTTATTAACACAACATCTACCGTGTCCAAAACCGCCTGCCATATTAAAAAGATTTTCCGAATTACATTCGGGGCATTTAACAAAAGATGAACCAATATTTATATTGAACATATACCCACAATCTTTACAGCGGATCACGTTACTGCGAAAATGAATATTACCTCCTGAAATATATAATTCTTTTCCTTCAATGAGAAATTGAGCCATCTTCCTGCGTGCTTTTTCAACAAGACGTGAAAATGTCGAACGGGATATTTCCATTTCCAGTGCAGCTTCGGCATGATCCATTCCCATGTAATCAGCCAATCTGATGGCTTCGTATTCGTCAAGTTCAAGTGGAAGACGCTGCAGTACATTTCTTGATATTCCCGAAGGTCTATAAGCTCTATATATCGGCGGATTGTCAACCATTCTCTGTTTTTTATATCGTGGCAAAATTCATCCTTTTTTTATGTTCAATTATAAATATAATGAACATATGTGCATAATGCAAGTCTTTTTTTTTATTCTACTGTCCTTTTTTAAAGGATTTATCATTTACTTAACCTCCATTTGTAATGTAGTGTCTATGTAATGAAATTTGTTACCTGTTACTTTTTTTCTTCATTTCTTCGTTTTAATAACCTTATAATTCCCAATAGGAAATTTGTACTTGGAACTTTTTTCATATATTGTCTGTATGCGTCGCCAAATTTCTCAATATTATATTGGTCTGCTTTTGAAATATCCATGAACATTAAAAGGATTGACACAATACCAAAAGAAATTATTATCAGATGTTGTGAACATAGAATTAATGCCAAATTTAATAAGGGGAGTGCAAGATATTGGGGATGTCTTACAACTGCATATAGTCCAGTATCGACAATAACAGTTGTATGAATGTAACTTTTTTTCTTTTCAACTTGACCTTTTCTTTTCAAAATGAAAATTGGTGCAATTCCAAAAAACAATGACAAACCCCATACAATATATCCAACATACCTGATTACTGCGATTCCTTCAATATTTAATACAAACAGTAAAACCCATTGAGTAATAGTCAAAATACCTGCAATAGAAGAAATTATATGTTTTTTTAAATCTTTCAAGTTACTTTTCCTCGTGAATATATTTCCAATGACTTAATATTTATAACAGTGATGATATGTTTTAACAATAAATATTTTATTTTTATAATTCTCATTTTCTATAATTCACCCCAGCACCTTAAACCTGGCACTTTTTTAAAATGGTTGTCATATGTTATTACAACCGAACCAGTTTCGACAGTATGAGATGCTATCCAGACATCATTTATTGGTATTGGTGTTCCGGATTTTTTCAAGAAATTTTTAATTTCTCCAAATATTTCAGCAGTAATTTTAGCTTGTTTAATTGCGCTTAGGAGAGTACCTATTGCAAGTTCTTTATGAAGTGGGATAACACAACCTTTATCTTCTTTTCGTAAAACCACATGGCTGCCTTTTTTGCCTGACAATTTTAAATCCTAAACTTCCGAATACTTTTATAGCTTTATTTCCTGAAATATGCGGAAGCTTAGGCATTGATAGCTATCTCGAAAGTTGTAAGGAAAGGGTGTTGAGTTTCTTTTAGAGGGAACTCTTCAAGATATAATTCAGTAGCTTCTTTTAAATTTAGTACTGCTTCTTCAACACTTGTGCCTTGACTTGCAGTGCCAGTTTCTGGGCATTCTGCAACATACAAATTGTTTTCTTTACGTACTATTGCAGTAAATAATTTATTCATATCTCACCTCCTAAACAATATTTTATTCATTTTTGATTGGGATTTCAATATAATTAATATTTTAATTAGATAACATCACAGCTCAGCATATCCTGTACGGTTGATCCAATTGCTTCTTTCATTGTTCTTCTTATACATTATCCTTCAAGTCGTACAAGACTTTATCCTAAAACCTATTCTCCATTCTTATTTTTATCAATAATAGGCTTCGTTCTATCTCTTTTCCTATTCTATCATGATGATTTTTCTGTTTTTGCTCCCGCAAAAAATGTTCGCTTTCAGAAAACCCACTCATTGCTCGAATAATTTTCCATCTTATCAAATCGCTTTGACTGTTCTTTGAAAAACAACTTTGTAATATTTTATAAATTTCTTGTTTACAGTCATAAAAACAAATAAATCCAACAGCATCAATCGCTTCACTCAATTGTTTCTCATCATTATCAAGAAGTACTTTTGCTAATTCATTTAATGCATCATGTCCAAAACGAATAAGTGTTCTACTCGCAATATCTCGTGGTAATGGATAACTATCTTTATTGAATTCTTTATCAGGAACTCTTGTATGTTGATTTGTTCCAACTTTTCCAAGAATCTCAATTAGTGGTTTAATTGATTGTTGTCCGCAAGAAACCAATGAATCACAAATCTCTATTTTAGGATACAGT
>CBDUTX010000169.1:0-5520 GCA_965370235.1 uncultured Desulfuromonadaceae bacterium
TTTCTTGTGGTAAATTGTAATCCAAACAACTTTTCCATGCTCTTTTGATCTTATTATATTTATCATTATTTACAAAGTCATCATACTTGCAAAAATTAATATTTTTGTTCTCTGCTTTTTGTTGCAACAAAAATTTTATTTCTGAATATTGTTCTTTTTCAATTATTGATGACAAATAATAAAGATCATAAATATCACGAGGTCTGTTTCTTTGTAATAATGACCGAACTTTTTCAGCAACTATCTCGTTCAATGGATAAACAGGAACTTTATTTGTTATAATTTCAGAATCCGGATAAAAATGTAATATATTCTTTAACACAGGTTTTAAAATTACTTTTTCTGAGAAACTTATATCTAACTTTATTTTAGTTAGCCAACGATTTACAGGTAACGGTCTCTGATTTGGTTTATGATCTGCACCCCAAAATAGAATAGTAACTTCATAACCCTGAGCAATATCTTTGTGATTTTGTTTCTTTATTTCCTTTAAATGAAATTTTGCTCCACTATTACTTTCTGCTTGTCTAATAATTTTTTCCAATAATTGAACATCAATTGAAAATTCAGCATTTATCAAAGTAAAGTCCAAGTCCTCGGAAAATCGATAATTTTCGAAATAACATTTCTTTAAACAAGTCCCTCCTTTAAAAACAAAGTTTTTTCTTACTTCTTCATAATGAAACATTGCATTTAAAAAATGACCAAGAATCCAGTCTTTATCAATTGTTGATTTACTAATACCTGTCTGCTTTGCTATTCTTGCAATTTCTTTATAAGTCATAATTCTAAGAATTAGCTATTTCTTTAATTTCCTTCTCAGGAATATTAATAATTAGTTTCCATCGGCTATCATATTTACCTTTTTCGATACCATCTATTTCAAATAAAGAGTATTCATCACTTAAAATTGATTTAGCATAAGTTATAAATTCTTCTAATCCTTCTTTATTTAATAACTCACTTAGATAAGCTAATCTTTTTGTAACTGATTTGTTATTAATTGCTTTGCAGTATTTTACAAGCCTTTTAAAATTAATATTTGCTCTATTGAAAGCTTTTATTATTTCCTGATACCAACCTGCATATTGTGGTAAATCAAAACAATCAATCAGGGTTTTTTCAACATCGGTTATTTTATATTTGTGATTACCATAACCGATAAATTTATATCCCATAATTTTTTTGCTTTTGATTTTGATTAATTTAAATTTTAAATTATTTACTGTAACCTGAGCATTTCTTCGTTTTGCCGTCTGAACAAATATTACATTAGCAAACTGTTCTGTTAATCCATGATAGTTTAATGCTGACCAATATGCTATACCACCATCGGGTGCAAGGAAATTACCTATCACAAATTCATTATTAAAACCGCTCTTTATATACTTTCCTCGTTCCAATCTAATAATAATATCGTATTTAACAAGAGTTCTAAGAGCCTGGAAGATCTCTGAATCTGAAAAATCTCCTGTATTTCTAATCATCTCGAGATTAAAAATATCATACCCATACTCATCCAAAAAATCTAAAAACCTTTTTTGTAAATTTGTCATAATAAAACTATACCTTATATTGGGTTAAATAGTAAGTATAAACATTAATTTTATTACTAAAAAATTACCATTTTTATCACAAATTTTAAACAATATGAGATTGAAGTGTATGAATTGTTAACCACTTTTTAGTTATATCTACCTTATAATAATTCATCTATAACTTAATCATTTGGCAAATAATTAACTACAGAATTAACTTTTCTTCTAAGCTCTCCTCCTGAAAATATGTAGATTCTGTCTTTGATTATTTAACTCCAGCAGAATTCAAAAAATGCACATTTATTGCAAAATCTTTTTTGCTTACTTATTTGAGGAGGCTTTTCTTTTGATATTATATATTTTATTTGAGAAATAGATTCTGTCAGTTCTTTTTCTTTTTCTTCTGTTAATTGTATTTTATACTTTTTCCTTTCCTTTGGTATCAATAATTCTCCTTCTGCTTCAATATTTTCTTTTTTTAATTGAAGAAGATAAAATAACAACTGCATTTCTGCAGCTTTTAGTCCTTTAGAAGACTTTTTTATTTCTGAAACTAATATCATACCATTTTCATTTTTTATCATATCAATTTTAATATTTCCAAATGAAATTTCTTTTTTTCCTCTTTTATAAGATGTCTCGCTAATTAATTTCCCAATCAATAGATTATCATAGGAAGATGTCGGATTTATCTGATGAGCAAAAAACCAGAGTTTTCTTTTGCAGATGTAATATGCATTGATAAGATTACCTGTAATATAATGGTAAGAGTTCATAGGAAAATTGAGGTTGTCTGCTCCCTTATGAGCAATCCCAGTTCGTTATCATATACGGCATCAACGATTATTCCATTATTGGTACTGGTTACCCTTCCTTCGTTTTTTAGATAAGCATATTGCCCCAAAGATATTGACAGTTTATATTTCATTGCTTCGAAAAATCTTTTTTCTTCAATTTCATTTAGATACTCGTCCCAAAAGATAGAAGGTATTACTTCTACTGATTTGAAAAGATTATAAAAATCGCTTTCCTTTTTTTGTGCATCTAAAAAGGGAACATTACTTTGGTAAAATTTAAGGAAGTTTTCGGAAACATCTTTAAGGATTTTTAATTCATTCTCAGAATATCCTTCTTTATAAACTTCATTTACAATTTCCTGAACCTTTGTTTCCTGCAATATGTTAATGTCTTTTAAGACGGCTATACTCCTTTCCGTCCTTTCCAAATCATAAATTGTCCATTTGCCTTTTTCCACTCCACTTCCCTCTGAAAAAATATAAACCGGTGCTATACCTTTCTTTCCCCGTCTATTAACCCTTCCAAAGCGCTGCAGTAAAGCATCGATAGGAGCGGGTTCTGAATAAAGTACATCATAATCTATATCGAGAGAAACCTCAATTGCCTGTGTCCCTACAAGAAGATTTCTATTGTTGAGTGACGATTCTATCTCTTCTCTGTCTCTAAGGATAAATCGGCTGTGCAGGAGAACTGAGTTCAGTGTTAAATCTTTTAAATTTAGAAAAATATCCTGGGCTTGTTTTACAGTATTTAACACAACAAGCACTTTTTTACCATTTTTAATATCATTTTTGATAAGTATAATATTGTCTCTAATATTGCCTTCAAGAATCTTTACCTTATGCCGAGTGAATTCATTTAGTTCTGATTTCTCCATCCTTATTTCCTGCGAAATTTGAAGTTCTTTCTGGAAATAATCCTTTAGAAATTCAGGCATAGTAGCTGTCATAAATAATAGGGTTCCTTTTAACTGTTCTTTTATAAATTTTGCGATTTGAAGGATAAGAGCTGTAGTATGGGGATCATAGGAATGAATCTCATCAAAGATAAATAAGCCACCAACCATTTCAGAGATGTTTTGCTCAAATCCTTTAAGATTGAAAAATGCTTTTATAATTTGAAATGGGGTCATCACTTTGTACGGTTTATAAATCTTTTTTGCCAGACTCTGGTGTTTTTTTGCCCTTTTTATAGCATCTTCATAAGAGATATTTTCTCTTTCTTCTGTAAAAAACTTATAAAGAAAATAAGAGGACTTCCCATGCAAAATCGCAACAAGTTCATCACTTTCAAATATATTAATGAATCTTTTGTACATATAGTTGATACTTGCCGTGTAAGGAAGTATATAGAAAATTCTTTTAGAACTTACTGAATTTTGGTTGTGGTGTGCCCAGAACAATGCCGCTTCGGTTTTTCCACTTCCTGTGGGTGAAATAATAAATAGATCTCCTTT
Source organism: uncultured Desulfuromonadaceae bacterium (assembly GCA_965370235.1). Lineage (GTDB taxonomy): Bacteria > SDB-A > SDB-A > SDB-A > SDB-A > CBDUTX01. The sequence continues at coordinate 3,793 of CBDUTX010000169.1, forward strand.
ATATCTTTTAGCATGCTTCTGAACCCCCGTAGGAAGTTCGAATTTAATATACTTATCTATATTTTTAACTGCTTTCTTTATTTTTGTTTCTCCCGCCGAAGAGAGATGATCCGAAGCAGTGAGAAATCCCTTCATAAAAATGCCGTAACTTCTATGAAGTGAAGTCCATTTTTCCATCTTATATGCTCTGTAATAAGGCAGCACATATTCGCTGTAAGTATCTGTTAATTCTTCATAGGTATTAAGGTGATGATAATTTGTCAATTTCGTCCCAAGATATTTAGAGCTGAATTTCGGGATATAATCAAGGAATTTATTTAACTCCTCTAAATTGAGTTCCTTTAATTTTTCATGATACCGTTGATAACCCGGGTTATCTTTTGGAAATGTGGCATATTTTTCTCTCAATTCATTCATATCCTTGTGATGAGTTATTACAGCAAGACCTATTGCCATTTTATCTTCTTCTGAAATATCAAGAGCAGATACAAACCCAGCTGATAATATTTCATGTCTGTAATTCCATCTTTTGCCGGTTTCTAATTGTTTCTGAAATCCCTTTGCACCTTTGCCGAAATCATGAATGAAAACCGTCAAGAATAAATTTTCCCAGAATTGCGGAACATCACATAATTTTGGAACTTCAGAATAACCTTCTTTTATTGAGGAAAATACTTTCAAGGCTTTTTCTGTGTGTGTAATTAGTGATTCGTTAGGTTTAGCAAGAAGCATTATGGCTTTAATTTAGCATTCATATAACCATAGCCAACCGCGGTCTTCGCACCGATACCATGCTCACTTAAACCTTTTTCTATGTTCTTATACGCCACTTCCAGCGGACGCTTGCCTTCAAATATCCCACTCCTGATAATATCATTATCCTTTTCTTTTATTCCTATTATAAATTCAAATTCCGCATCTCCCACTGTCAAGAAGTAAATAGGAACAGGATTATGATAGTCAGCAGGCGGAATGTTTCCTGAAGGATCAGAATAGTAGGGACCATAGTGTGGATTCATAACATCTACTTTAATTTGGGGTTCAGATAAGGGGAATGCATCAAAGTAAATGATTTTCCCCTGTCTACTTTCATTATAAAAACTATTTTTAGAGCATCCGAAGATGTCACAAAACCACTGCTTTTTCAGTGCTCGTTTCTCTGCATTTTTTAAGTCCATCTGACCTTTTTCGCCTTCTGCAAACTCTTCGTTAATAATATGACTTCGCACAACACCTTTTATTGCACTTCCGGGGATGTAAGGGATGCCGTAAATGTGATGCAAAGTCATCGAAGTTTCATACACTGATTCATTTCCCAAGCCTATAACCATACGCCATTCTGGTTTAAGAATTATTGATTTTGATTCTATGTTTAAATTCTCTATACTGTGCTTATGTTTCTCTGCTATTGCCTTTATATCTAATTTAGAGTAATCGGGCTGGACATTTAGCACAATCTTACCTTTTTTATCAGTTTTAAAGAATTTGAATTTTTTATCAGAATCAAAAAATGGAGTTTTATTCAATCGCAATGCGAAATTATCAATATCTTCTGGCTTTATAATCTCTCTTGTGTCAGTAGGTAATATATACAGAATATTTTCTGACTCATGGGACGATCCTGAGATAATCCTTAAATTTATTGCATTGGGTCCCCTTTGTTGTTTCACCACATCAAACTCAACATCATCTCCTTTAGATGGTGCTGTTTCTATAAAACTATCTTTA
>CBDUTX010000170.1:0-5501 GCA_965370235.1 uncultured Desulfuromonadaceae bacterium
CAAACAAATCTGCTTTTGTTTCAATTGCTTATCACTCCGGAGAAGATAGGATAATAAAAGGTTATGTCAAACACTGGAAAAAGATAGGCATTTGTACTGAAGTATTCTCACATGTGATAAAGCCTTCAAAGGATGAGATAAAATCAAATCTCAGGTCAAGAAGTGCTAAATTAAGGTATGTAAGGTTTTCATTATGAGAAAAATCGGGTTTTTTTTAATTTTCATTGGAGTTTTTATTTTTTTTGCTGTTTTAACAACTCTTGTTGAAAGGTCTATTTCAATGAATCTGGCAAATAGGAGTTATAATGTTGAAAGGCGGATTGAGAAAAAACAACAACAGATTGCTGAACTTGAAATTGTAATTACTGACAATCTGTTGACAATGTCAACTTATGACTCAATGTCTGATTATTTAAAATATTATAAACTCGATATTGATTCAGATGTTCAAATATTTATAGGTTCAGAGGATGAATATGGCATTTAGAAATCTTGCAAAACAACCAAAACTGGAATTTATAATATTTTTTGCATTTCTATTTGTTGTTTATTTTTCACTTAAAGTAAGCTCAATTGCTGCTTCTGAAAAATATAGAAGAATTGTTCTTTCTAAAACGACTTATCGATTTTCCCCGGAAATTCTAAGAGGAAGCATAAGAGACAAATATGGCAGACTACTTGTATATACAAAGAAAACTTTATCAGTATATGTCTATCCTGAAAGTCTTGAGAATAAAATTGAAACTGCAATTTTAATGCAGGACAAAGGTATTATTGATAAAAATAGTTTTCTTTCGAAAATCAATTCTTCGAGTGGATTTACCTGGCTGATAAGAGATGCTGAAAGCGAGATTATTGATAGTGTCAGAAATTTATCGGTAAGAGGTATGGGAATTTATTATGATCACATGAGAATATATGCAAGAGAAGCATGCAATAGAAATATCATTGGAAAAGTAAATAGAGAAAACAGGGGTATTTCTGGTATTGAGTATGTATTTGACAGGTATTTAAAGGGAGAAAATTACACAACGGACCTGGCACGAAATCACAGAGGAGATTTGTATCCTCTTAATTTAGAAATTAGTGAACATATCTTTATTGGAGATGATATCTATTTGACAATTGATATGGATCTACAGGAGATAATACAAGGTATATTGGACAGCACTGTTCATATGTATAATGCAAAGGGTGGTGTTGTAATTGTAATGGATCCCGGAAATGGTGATATTCTTGCAATGAATACTTCATACAGAGACACGAAGAACATGGCGATTGAATGGACTTATGAACCAGGATCGACATTTAAAATAATAACTGCAATAGCTGCGATTTCAGAACAAAGTGTTGAACTTGGCGATACTGTTGAAACAGGAGAAGGGCAGATAGAGATTGCGGATCATGTGATAAATGATGCTGAAAGCCATCCTGCTCTTGATTTTAAAGATGCACTAATACATTCATCAAATGTTGGATTTGTCAGAATTGCTTTAAAGACAGGTAGTGAAATTATTAATAAATATACCATTCTTTTTGGGTTTGGTGAAAAGACAGGAATAAATCTTCCCGGAGAAATTTCAGGTTATATTCCTCAGCTTTCAAAATGGAATGAAATTACAACTGCAACAGCATCTTTCGGTCAGGGTATTTCTATTAACCCGTTACAATTATGTCAGGCTTACGGCGCTGTAGCAAACGGAGGCTATCTTATTCGTCCGAGAATCGTAGATAGAATTGTCAGTATTGATGGCGAAGTCAACGCTAAACCGGTTGATACTTTAAGAAGAGTAACTTCAAAGATAGTATCAAGAATATTTACAGACCTTCTTGTTAAAGTAGTTGACGAGGGAACCGGAAGAAATGCTGCTATTCCGGGAATTGAAATTGCAGGTAAAACAGGTACTGCTGAAATTCCATCTCCTGATGGGAAATATTACGATGACAGATTTATTGCTTCATTCATAGGTTATTTTCCGGCATCTGATCCGGAATATGTAATTTGTGTTGTAATTAATGAACCTGTCGGAAGTTATTACGGAGGACAGGTTTCTGCTCCTGTTTTCAGAGAAATTGTAAGTGAGATACTGGAGTTAAAAAAGTTCAGAAGAACATTCAATTATTTTTAACAAATATGAAAAACTTCAATGAGATTGTAAAACTTTTCCCTGGTATGAAATTCAGGGGTGATATTAATACTTCTGTAAAAGGAATAACATCAGATTCAAGAGAAGTGGAGAAAGATGATTTATTTGTCGTTTACAAAGGTATTAGCAGAGATGGGAGTATGTATATTAATGAAGCTTTGAACAAGGGTGCTTCAGGAATTGTCGTTCAAAGTGGAAGGATCGAAAGAGGAGATGTAAACATACTTGAGTTAGATGAAGATGATAAAAAATATTCTGATACAGTGTTGAACTTGAGCAAATATATTTATAACAATCCTTCAGACAAATTGAAAATAATAGGGATTACAGGAACAAATGGCAAGACGACCACTTCATTCTTTTTGAGGAATATTCTAAAAATAGCTGAAATACCTTCAGGGATGTTAGGAACAATAAGACATATGATAAATGATGAAAAGATAATAGCAAGAAACACAACACCTCCTGCTGTAGAACTCGTCAGACTATTTGGAAAAATGATTAAAAAAAATATCAAATATGTGGTCATGGAAGTATCTTCACATGCGCTTTCTATTGGTAGAATTGAAGGTATTGATTTTTCAGGAGCAATTTATACAAATTTTGGTAGAGATCATCTTGACTTTCATGGGAGTGAGGAAAATTATTTTAAAGCAAAGAAGAAATTATTTTCAAATTTAAAAACAAATTCTTTTGCATGTCTATATTCTGAAATAAAAAATATCAATAGAATTCTTGATACCATAAAATGTCCTTTCTTTCTATATTCCTTGACCGGAAATAATGACAGAAAGGTGACTTATTCTGCAAGAATAATTCATCAGAGTACTGAAGGTTCCAGTATAGTTTTGAATTCAAATAAGAACTCTGTAAAATTGAACATTAAAATACCAGGGACATTTAATGTTTTAAATGCCCTCGCTGCCTTTTCTGCTGCAGAACAAAGTGGTATTGAAATAGATGCTGTAAAACATGGACTTGAAACATTAGAAAAAATACCCGGAAGATTTGAAAGTATCACATCATCATCTGTTTTTTCGATATATATTGACTATGCCCACACACCCGAAGCGTTGAATTCACTTTTAACATCTTTGAGAAAGTTATTGAAAAGAAATGGTCGTTTGATCTGTGTATTCGGATGCGGTGGAGATAGAGATAAGATCAAAAGAGCAGAGATGGGTTCAATTGCAGAACTTCTCTCCGATAAAGTGATAATTACAACAGATAATCCTAGAAACGAAAATCCAATGGATATTGCAGAAGATATATTATCAGGAATAAAAGGAAAGTGTGAATTGATTTTAGATAGAGAGGAAGCAGTTGATGTCAGTATTAAAAATGCAAAAGAGAACGATATAGTTGTAATATGCGGAAAAGGTCACGAGAACCATCAGATTTTAAAAGATAGAACAATAGATTTTAGTGATAATGAATGTGTGAAAAAATCATTGTCAAGAAGAGGATGGCTTTGAAGATATTTGAGATTGAGAATATCCTGAAAAGAACATCAGGAATACAAAATAAGAATTTTAAAATAAGAAGTTTTTCAACAGATTCCCGAAATATTGAAAAAGGTGATGTCTTTGTTGCGATTAAGGGAGAAAGAACCGACGGACATATATATATTAATAATGCTTTTAAAAGAGGTGCAGTATTAGCGATTTCTGAAAAAAAAGGAGGGGATAAAGTATTAACAGTAAATAACTGTATCGAATCTCTTGGAGCTTTAGCAAGAAATTTCATAGATGAAAATAATTTTAGGATAATTGGTATAACAGGTTCAATTGGTAAAACAACTGCAAAAGACGTGATTGTATCTGTCCTGCAAACTGAATTTAATGTATCGGGCAGTATAGGCAATATGAATACAGAAATTGGGTTACCTCTTTCGATTCTAAATGCTGATAATAATTCTGATTTCCTTGTTCTTGAAATGGGAGCAAGACACAAGGGAGATATTGATTACCTTTGTTCGATTGCTCCGCTGGAGATAGCTGTTATAACTTATATTGCTCCTGTTCACCTGGAGATATTCAAATCGATGGATGAAATATTAGAATCCAAAAAGGAAATAATTGATAACCTCCCTGAAAAAGGAATTGCTGTACTCAATGGAGATGACAGAAGACTTAATGAACTTGGGAAGACTTTGGATGTAGAAGTTGTATATTATGGTTTGGATTCACAAAATGTTACAACTTATCAATTTTCTAAAAAGGGAACTAGGATCAACTTTCATGATTATGATATTTTTATTCCCATTTTAGGAAGGTCAGGACTTTATGCTGCATTAGCTGCAATAGCAGTTGGTAAAATTGCAGGTGTATCAAAGGAGAATATCAGGAATGGACTTGCAGCAGCACAAAATCCTCATGGCAGATTAAATCTGATTAAATTAGGTGATATCAGTATTATTGACGACAGTTATAATTCAAATCCTGTTGCACTAACCAATTCTCTGGAACTTGCGCAAATATTTAAACACTCAAGACTTATCTGTGTATTGGGAGATATGAAGGAACTTGGTGATCAAAGTGCTTACTATCATTTATTATCAGGGATCGAAGTAGCAAATTTGGAGTTTGCATTTTTAATAGCAGTAGGCGAGATGTCCGGGTATTTCAAAGAAGGCGCTTTAAAAGGAGGAATGGAGGATAGCAGGATTTTTGAAGTACAGGATTGGAAAGGAGCTGAAAAAATTCTTGAAGAACTGATTTTACCCAATGATTTTGTTCTAATAAAAGGGAGTAGAACACTTGAGCTTGATAAAATTATTGATAAGTTGAAGGAGGTATTTTAGTGCTTTATCAGCTTCTATATCCTTTGAAAGATACTTTATCAATATTCAATATTTTCAGTTATATAACTTTCAGGGCAACTTATGCAGGAGTTACATCTCTTCTGATTGCCTTTTTTCTCGGACCCTGGATGATAAAAAAATTAGCTCATTTTAAAACCGGTGAAACATCAAGAGAATATCTTCCTTCCTCTCATGAGAAAAAAAGAGGAACTCCTTCAATGGGCGGAATACTTATTATTCTTGCAATAACACTATCAACTCTACTATGGGGTGATCTGACCAACAGAAACGTGATAATTCTAATATTTTCTCTTCTCTGGCTTGGTTTGTTTGGTTTTATTGATGATCTTCTTAAAGTTAAAAAGCAAAAGGGAATAAGAGGAAAATATAAATTATTTGGTCAAATTATTCTTGCTCTGATAGTAGGAATTGTTGTTTTCTATTTTCCTTCAAAGGGAGATCTGTCTCAAACTCAGACTAATGCTCTGTTTTTAAAGAATATAATAATTGATTTTGGATGGTTTTACATTCCTCTTATTTTATTTGTAATT
>CBDUTX010000171.1:0-5496 GCA_965370235.1 uncultured Desulfuromonadaceae bacterium
CATCATTAAACTTTCAAATTTGCCTGTTTTTTTAAAATATTCCTCCATAATTAAGTATCTTTTCTTCGGTATTCTTTTTATCTCACTGAATTTTGAGAAAGGCTGTGTTCCGCATGCAAGCCATGTAAAGTCCATTTCCCTCGCAATTTCACATAGAATGTTATTGATCTTTAGAAAATTCATAATAAGATCATGAAAATTTTTATTGGGATTGACAGAAACCTCAAACTGAGCCCCTGGTTCAAGAGTTACTGAACACTTATCATCAAAGGCACCAATAGGATTGTCATCTTCATAGACAAGCATGAATTGATGAAAGTCTGACAGTTTTTCAAGTATTTTCCTAACTGAAATTTGATTTTCATCATAAGGGATTGATTTACCGGTATCTGAAAACACACCAAATCTTTCACTCTCAAAACCCATCAATCTCTCCTCAGGTTTTTTACATGAGCTCTCAAACCATTCAATCATACTGTATGGATCAAATTTCAATAATACTCCGATATTATAACAATTTTCTCTACTCAAGGAGATTGATCATTTCATCAAATATCCATTTTTTAATATCATCAAACTTCAAGTTTATCTTTTTCCAAACCTTCCTCTGATAGCTGAATTAGATGAATAGGATTTTTTCATAAGACTAAAATGATTTGACTTCTCGAAAAATAAAAGCAAATAACAACTTTCCCTTATAATATTGATTATCCATTTAGTATCTTTACCATAAATGAATTATAAATAACAGTTCCAAGTTGCAAGTAACAAGAGTCAAGTAAAAATAATATCATTTCTTCTCTAATTTTTTATTTTTCTTGGTGTGATTGGGAATTGATCATTGTTTATTGATCATTGTTAATTGTTTTAATCCGTGTTTTTCTGTGGTAAAAACTCTTATATTGGGATGGGTTGTGGGATTCGTGTCATTTGTGGATAAAATATATTTGGTTTGGGGCTGGGCTTTGTGGTTCAAAAATGCAAAAATGCAAGCCCCGACCCTATAACATACACTGCAATCATCAGGCTGATATCACCTGCAAGGTGTGAAAGATATGGAATTAATAAGCCTTTATTTCTATTAGATATCCTTCTCCAGATATAACCAACTGAATAAAGGATAATAAAAGTAATTAAAACCCAGAAGACTTTGATAAACAGAACAACTACAAAGATATGATAACCTGCATATAAAATATCAAAAAGGAAGCCAATGTCTGTTTCTTTCGAAAGAAGGTCACGCCAGAATAACTCCTCAAGAGGAGGATTTACAATTATATAGTAGATTATGAATATCTTCCATATGAGATCATTCATTCCAATCGAACCGAGTTTTAAATAGATATCAATTCCATCAAGAGCAATATATTTCCATAAAATGTAAACGGTGAATCCTGCACAGAAACCAAGGATAATCAACAATAAACCACTTTTTAAATCCCATCCTCTGAATACTTTATGAAAATGAATGTGTTTTCTAAAAACAATAAAGCAGAAAATAATGCCGAGATGATATACAATTGCAGCAAGGAAAGCATTTGAAAAGAGATAGATGCCAAAAATAATTGCAAAAAAAGGCAGTAATGCTAGATAAATAGGAACTGCAGCCATTTTACTTCTTAGCTTAATATTTGTTACAATAATTCAAATAAATTTCTCTTTTAGGGACAAGTTTCTGAATTTTCAATTACATATTAATAGAAATTCTCAAACTCATTTGAATTTTAATCGAAATCTGATGTATTCGTCACTATCTAATATATTATTCAAATTTCTGTCAACAAAATAAATTAAAAATATCTCCTGAATTTCAGTATCTTCAACGTATGAATTATTATCAGAATTAATATAACTTATTTCCCATTCCAATAAATTTCTCCCATCCGGCAATATACCTATCTGAACAGCTCTCTGATAAACCGGTTCATCTGCTGAAAATATAATATAGTGACATGCCCTGTCATTGATGTATAAGGAAGAATATATATTAGATGTTGCTAAACCAGCCCCGGGAGAAAAGAAGCTAACTGAATATAAATCCATACCATCCTCTACGGAAAATATATCATCATTTAAAGAAGCTGTTATTCTTGAAGAATACCATTTTCTATTATCTTCATCATATTCCTCAAGAGGAAATCTAAAAATAAAAGGTTTTCTGTCAATCTCTACTTCACTCATATCTTCAACATCCAATACATCAGCACCCTGAATTAACTGGAGTAATGGGATATCTGAAGCAGATAATAAAAACGGAATCATGAATAAAAATATAATAATATTTTTCATTTTTAATCCTTTCATTATATTTGATAATAATTAATCGTATATTTGAATTGCTGATTAATCATACAGCAATAAAAAACACTCCAATAACATTTATTATATTCATAAATTGGAAAAAATCTATATTTTTAAAAACTATAATTTCTTAATTTCTAGTTGTATTATTAACTTCAAACAATTTATTATAAAAAAATTATGTTAAGCTGGATTAAAAGAGCTATAATTGTATGGACTTTTGAAGTTCTGACATTATTTCTACTTTCCAAACTACTCCATGGCATACAATTGGATTCAGCAATATCTGTGCTGATATTAGTCCTTGTCATAAGTTTTCAAAATGCTCTATTAAGACCAATCCTTGTTAAATTAACTCTTCCAATAACTGTACTGTCATTGGGTTTCTGGTCTTTGATTATTAATTCATTTGTTGTGTTCTTTGCAGGATTTATTGTCCCGGGAATTTCAATTCATGGTTTTATCACACCATTGATAATCACTCTAAGTCTTTCATCGATGAATACACTGATATGTAACCTACTTTCCCTCGATGATGAAAATCCATTTTACAGGAACATAATTAAACAATATCTGAAAATTTCAAATCAGGCTATGAAAAAAGATATTAATGGATTGATAATAATTGAAATTGACGGATTGAGTTACTCCAGTATTAAAACCGCTATGGATAAAGGTTATATGCCGAATTTATCGGGTTTGTTAAAGAACAACACACATAAAATAATCAAGTGGGATTGCGGTATACAATCCCAAACATCTTCAAGTCAGGCAGGAATTCTGTTTGGAGATAATTATAATATTCCGGCTTTCAGGTGGTTTGAAAAAAAAGAACACAGATTATTTGTTTCAAATAATCCAAAAGATGCTGCTGAAATTGAACAAAGAATAAACACCAATCAAGGTCTTCTTTCTGAAAGCGGATCAAGTTTTGGCAATATGTTTTCCGGTAATGCAAAAAAAATTGTTCTCACATTGAGCAAAGCAAATCAAATGGACAAGGGTCTAAGGAAAAGTTCAAAATACTATTTTTCATATTTCATAAATCCCTATATTTTCTCAAGGGCATTAACTCTGATGACATGGGAAATAATAGTACACTGGTGGGAAGCTTTAATAAAATTAATACGGAATATAAAACCAAGGATTCATCAAGGATTTCTTTTTCCAATAGAACGTGCAGCTTCAACTGTTCTTTTGAGAGATATTGCTATTTACACAATAATTGAAGATATGTTCTCGGGAATTAAAGTTAATTACAGTTCATTCACGGGTTATGATGTTGTGGCACATCATTTTGGTGTGGAAAGTTCATCTGCTTTCAGAATTTTAAGAATTTTAGACAACAATATTTTAAAGTTATTAAAAATCTCAAAAAGGACTGGTAATAATTACAGATTTATAATTCTTTCCGATCATGGACAAAGTCAGGGTGAACCATTTTCACAGAGATACGGTTTAACACTGTTCGAACTTGTTAAAAATTTTACTAACGATAAATTAAATCTTTTCACTTCGATAAAATCATATGAGTCAAAAGGACATCTAAATACTCTCCTGACAGAAGCTTTAAAAACAGGAAGTAAAATTGAAAAGAAAAGAAAGTATAGATTATACAAAAAACAAGAATCCGGGGGAAAAAAATTATCCGTTGAAAATGCAGAAATTGTTGTCTGTGCTTCAGGTAATCTTGCTTTGATATATTTTTTAGACTATACAGAAAGATTGAGCTTTGAATACATATCTGAAAACTATCCCGGCATTATCGAAGGTTTAGCCTGCCATGAGGGGATTGGTTTTGTACTTGTTCATTCGGAAAAACATGGAGGTTTAGTTGTTGGAAGTAAAGGTATACGTTATCTTGACAGAAATATTGTTCAGGGGGAAGATCCTTTAAAATTATTTGGAAAATATGCCTGCGATCAGATTAAACGTATAGATAAATTTGATAATATTGGAGATATCACAGTTAATAGTTTATATGATCCGGAAAAAAATGAAGTAGCTTCCTTTGAAGAGCTTGTCGGTTCTCATGGAGGGTTGGGTGGAGCTCAAAACAAACCATTTTTAATCTATCCGGCAGATTTAAAATTAAATGAAAAAGAAATTATCGGATCAGAAAATATTTATAATATCTTAAAGAAATGGCTTGGTAATTTATAATATATTTTTATTACTTAAAGCTTACTCATCCATTCATCAATAATTATTTCCTTATCTTCAACCAGTACATTCATATAAGTTAATTCAAGCTCTATCATCTCTCTGTCTTTCTTTTTTATCCATTCATTTAACCATGCAAATCTGACTGCAAGAATAAACTCAATTAAATAATCCCAGCTAAGTGAAGTAAGGAATTTGCCTTTTCTCAAACTTCTTAAAAATTCAAAGATAACTTCAGATAAAAGACCTCCGGGAGATTCAATACCTACACAACCTATCAAATTGGCTATATCATATAATTCAGCTTTGTATCCGGAAAATTCCCAGTCGATGACACACTTAATAACATTCTTTCCCCAAATAACATTCATAGGATGAAAATCACCATGACAATAAGTTAAAGGGATATCACTGTAATATGGAAAAAGTGATTTTTCAAGAAAATCATATGATTTGTTAAATTTTTCTACATAATTGAATATATTACTTTTGTAATGATTACGGTTTTTAATAATATATTTTTTTAAAGAAAATACTTTCTCATGAAAAATGATATCTTTGCTTTTATCTTTTAAATCCTTTAAAAAATGTGCTAAAATCCTTCCTCTCCAGCTATCATGTATATACGAAGGTCTTTGTAGAGGAATACCTTTATAATAATCCCTGATCATCCAATATTCACCATTATAGTAAACTACAAATTTATTCTGAGTTGATCTGAAATATCTTGGAATAATTTTCAAACCCTGATTTCCAAGTATTTCCAGATTTTCAAGAATCTTCACTTTTCTTTCATATGAATGCTGAGGAATTTTTTCAAATATGTAATATTTTCCTGCAAAGTCCTCTACAACAATTCTGGAAAGTGTTCTATCAGGACTTCCATCTACTTTTAATTCAGGATGTATGACTTTATAATCAATATTCCAGTACATCTTGAGTATGTTTGGTACTTCTTCAATATTCATTTCACACCTGTATTGATATTATTTAAAATTTCATCTTCCATTTCATAGTCAAATTCTTCACTGA
>CBDUTX010000172.1:0-5466 GCA_965370235.1 uncultured Desulfuromonadaceae bacterium
CAAAAAAAAATGGAACAAGACATTTCAACAGGCAAAGCAGAAATGTGGATTGAACGTAAAAGAAGAAAAATAAAATATATTAGAACAGAAATAGATAATCTGGCCAAATAAATAATGGAAAAAAATAAAAAAATGAGATTAAAAAACTATAGCCAAGAATATAAATAACAATCATATTAGTAATAAATTCATAGGTTGAAACCCGCTCTATTTCCATTTGATGTGAATCTAGTGTAGATTCCAGCTTAAAATTGACCCACCTGGATCAGGTATAATTAGGCATTAATTTTACCTCCTTGTCCAGATAATTTTCTTATTTTGTTTTTAATTCTATAGCTTTTACCCGGTATTTGAAGAACATGTGAGTGATGTAATAATCTATCAACTATTGCAGCAGCGCGCAAGTTGGATATTCCGGTTTCCTCGGTCTGCATCATGAAACCCTTTGCAGAAGCGATTCCCAATCCTGGACAAGACAAGGGTAAACCCGTATTATTTGTCAATGAGAAACTACACAGTCGAGGGATAGGTTCAAAATTTATGAAGGAGATAGAATTAATATTAAAGAAAAATGGCTATGATAATTTATTTCTATCAGTAGACCCTATCGACGATCTAAAGACTCATAAATTCTATAGTAAATTAGGATATCAAGATATTCAGATTAGACCTTTTAGGTGTAGCTGGGAATTAACTGATAGTGATGGGAATAAGCATAAAGGCAACGAATGGAATATTGACATGTTTAAATTAATTATAAATACAAAATAATATAAATATTAGACTAAGAATTTAAATTTCAAAAATATCACATAAATTATTTTCAGAATAATTAATATTTATGTATTGACAATGCACATAATATATTGCATGCTTTATACAGGAGGTGATACGCATGACCCGTTTAAATATTACATTGCCCGATGAAATAGCAATAAAACTAGCAGACAAACACAATAAGAGCCGTTTCATTGCCAAAGCATTAGAAGAAAAGTTTGAACGAGAAAAAAAGAAAAAAATAGAAAATCTCTTATTAGAAGGGTACAAAGAAACTTCTAAAGAAGATTCTGAGCTGCAAGCTGACTGGGAAAAGGCAGACATAGAAAAATGGGATTAAAACAGTTTCCTAAAAGGGGTGAAATTTATCTTGTATGTATAGATCCCACGATTGGTTCTGAAATTAATAAAACTCGACCAGCTTTAATAATTTCCAATGATATAAACAATCAAATTGCAAAAACCGTAACCGTAATCCCTATCACTTCTAATGTAGAAAAAATCTATCCCTTCGAAACGCTTTTACCATCTCAAGATTCAGGATTGCTAAAATGTTCCAAAGCAAAATGTAACCAGATAAGGACTATTGATAAAGAAAGATTGATAAAATCTTTAGGAAAAGTTTCAATAGAAAAAACAAAAGAAATTGAACAATCTTTACTTATACATTTAGGAATGTATTTTGATACTTAAGGATTGTGTCGACTTGATCAGGGTCGATCTCAATTTATTGTTTAAGAAATCCTGTGTGAAATTTGGGTATAATTGTCAACATCAGTTTATATTTTATTGAATGTAAATTTAGAACAATATATATCTTAGCAGGAGAATTAAAATGAAAAAAATAATTTTCTTATTACTTTTCTCGTTGTTTTTATTTCAATGTGCATATTATTCTTCGGAAGATAATTACCTGATACCTCAAAAAATAAATAATATATTAGGCTCTATAAAAGGTAATATGTCTAAAGAAGAACTCGACAAAATAATCTTTGAATATTATCCAAATGCAGAATATTATTCAGGACCATGGTCAGGTGGAACAGGATATTTCTCATACCATATAAACGATAATCTTCAGTTAGATATAGCAGGAGCAATGGAAATTAGAGATGGTTTTGAAGAAGATCAATGGGTTCATCCGGATTTGATTTTTTATGTTAGATACATGAATGAAAAAAGAAGAATTGATATTAAAGAATATAAATGGGAATAAAAACTGCTAAAAATGCATTTTAACAGTTAAATTTGCTAACGCAATTTTGTCATTGAGCTTAAATATTGGATATACGTAAATAATGACTGACAAACTTATAGTACGAGAAATGACATGTGAGGATCCTTCAACTATTGCGGTGGCGTTCCGTGCACAGGGTTGGAACAAACCACAGGACAGATTCGAGAAGTACTATCAGGATCAGATAGAAAGCAAGAGGACAGTTCTTATCGCTGAACTAGATAGAGAGTTCGTTGGATATCTCACAATAGTCTGGGAATCACACTATCCCCCATTTCGAGATGCAAGAATCCCCGAAGTCGTAGATTTCAATGTCCTTGTAGCTCAACAGCGGAGAGGTATCGGAACTGTCCTCATGGATAAAGCAGAGTACAGAATATCGGAGAGATCCGAGATCGCAGGTATTTGTGTCGGGTTATCCCCTGATTATGGAGCAGCCCAGGTCATGTATGCCAGAAGAGGTTATGTTCCTGACGGTCAGGGTATACAATATGATGGAAAACAGCTCAAGCATGGAGACAAAACGACAGTGGATCATAACCTCGTCATGTGTTTTACAAAGAAAGTTAAGAAATAGGAAACATTGATGGACCATATATGTTTACACGATAAAAAAGAGATTGAAAGCTTTTTCAGGAAAGATGTTTACCTCCATATCTACAGTATTGGTGACCTTGACAACTTCTTCTGGCCATATACAATCTGGTATGGATTCAAATCTAAAGAAAACATCAAAGCGATAGCTTTAATGTATGTTGGTATTTCACTCCCAACTTTACTTGCTTTTTCTAATGAACATGATGCTATGGAAGAACTACTGGTCTCAATTCAGCATCTTCTACCTGATCGTTTCTACGCTCATCTCAGCCCGAAACTTGAGGATGTCCTCGATGAAACCTATGATCTTGAGTCATATGGTAAGCACTACAAAATGGCACTTTTAGACAAAAAGCTAATATCAAGTAAAGAATACTCTAATGTTGAATGTTTAAGCATGAAAGATCTAACTTCTATCCCGACATTATACAAAGAAAGTTATCCAGGAAACTGGTTCGATTCAAGGATGTTGGAGACAAATCAATACTTCGGTATAAGAGAGGATAAACACCTGATCAGTATATCCGGAATTCATGTCTATTCTCCACTATACAAAGTAGCTGCATTAGGAAATATAACCACACTTCCCACTCAAAGAAGTAAAGGCTACGGAAGACAGGTTACTGCAAGACTTTGTCAGTCTTTGATAGATGAAGAAATTGATGTCGGCTTAAATGTAAAAACCGATAACAAAGCTGCGATATCATGTTATAAACAAATCGGCTTTGAGATTGTTGCTTCTTATTGGGAATTTATGGTTCAAAGAAAAAGCTAATAATGATAATGTCTAACAACTCAAATAATAAAATACAAGATTAAAGTAAAACCCAACGAAGCTCCTTAAGGGCGAAGTTGTGACGAAGTCCAATGAAGCTTGTTAGAATCATCGAAGCTATCAAAGTCTGGGATCTGCTCCTTGTTCTGCCCATGCTTCAATTAATTTTTCCTCATAGACAGGGATAAGCCTTTCAGATGCTTTATCAACATATTGTTTCATGTCTGAAGTATCATGTACATTTTCAATAGGATCAAATCGTAAATATCTCCAGGCAGGATTAATCTCCTGGATCAAAAAACCTTCGGAAGTCTTATAATAAACCTCTACCCTGTCTCCAACTTCCATAAGCTGATAGAATCTCTCGGCAAATGGATTTCTAATGCAGCCATGACTGCCCTGTCTTCCAAGACGCCACCATGTTCCTCTAAGTGGAGCATGTGTACCATTTTTTGTCCCAAAGACATCCTGTATGGACATCCACCATCTCATAGGAGCTCTGTTTAGAACAAAATAAGCAACAGGATCTTTTCCTAGTATTCTGCAGTGTTCTGCTCGTGTCCAATTATCTTTTCCTGTTGTTACAAGAGTCCATATTATTGGTCTTGCTCCATCCCACAGAACAGCACATTGAATATCTATATCACAGAACACTTCCATCCATCTTTCTGAATACAGTGTTAGATGAAAAAGTTCTTTCCTGTCACTTTTATCAATTAAAATATCTATAGGGATGTAATCACAGTCAACATCAGGAATCTCTAATAATCCCCCCTTTTCTGAAAATTCATAAGTTAAACTATCCCCATCGATATAAATTTTCACTGTCATGGGGCAACTATCAGGTAATATCTCAAATACAGAATAGCTTGGAATTGTACATGTCGGGTGAGGTTTAATAGAAGGAGATTTTAAACTGTCTCCTCCCCGGTACTCATAAAACTTGATAGAAGAAAACACTCTGTATATTTTTAAAATAACATTTTTCTGAATAATGTTATCCAATGCAACATCAATAGGTAAATTATCCTGAGGAAATGATATCTCCTCATTTCCGATAGAATTCCGGATATTCTGTGAACATGAATCACTTATATCAATATTATTTTGTAAGTTCAGATATTCATCGGTATAAACTATAACAGTATCTTCTGAAATTTCATCTCCGGGATTTTCTAAAGTATTCGAATTATTTCGGAAATATCCTGGTAAAGTAACATGTTCATGTGCTATAATAAATATCTTTACTGAAAGGGGAAACACTGTCTTAACTTTTTCAATATTCTTCTTTGAAAAACCAAGACAATCTATTTGATTGTTATCATCAGAAATAAATGAAATCTCATCACTAATTCCATTTAAACAAGTTCCATTTGAACAAGCAAAATTATTCTCTTCGTGAGAATAAGAATTATCAGCTGCAATCTGATATGTAGCCTGACATGAATATGAAGAAATAACTAGAAGTAGTACTTCTGCAAAAATAAGAAAAATAGCGCCAAAAAACACTTTGTAACGAATTGCAGACACTCTCCTCTCTTCATAAGGTATTAAAAATATTAAGGTTTTTCAATCTTTCCTGATCTGATACAGGAAGTACAAACTTTCATTTTCTTTACAGAACCTGATTGAAGTTTTACCCTGATATTCTGTAGATTGGGTAGAAATCTCCTCTTTGTTCTATTAGTTGCATGACTGACATTATTTCCAACTATTGGTTTTTTTCCACATATATCACATTTAAATGACATTTTATCTCCCTTTGAATATTTAATACAAGCTTTTAATTTTGTCATATTATCGTGCTTTAGTCAAGTTTTGTTTAAATTTTTCTCTGTGTTTAATGTTGATGAGAGATTTTTACATATTTATTATCTGTGTTTCCTGTGGTAGCATCTTCTCTGTGGTTCTCAAAGTTGATGAGAGATTTTTACGAAGTAAAAAGATTTCATCATTTCTTTTTCTTTCCGCCTGCTTGCCGCAGGCAAGTTTTCTCCGTGTTTATCTGTGGCAAAATTTCTTACATTGGGAGGGGAATTGATAATTGTTTATTGTCTTTTTGTGCCTAAGTGCGAAAATA